>JALZFN010000007.1 GCA_030861545.1 Thermoproteota archaeon
TCTTTGAGTGCACCTGTTGGTAGGGATCGAAACTGAACCCTTGTGCAGCCTTTGTAGCTGGCTCTGTTCCTGTATAACTAAGCGGTGTATTGAATTCGATCCCTCCAGGACAATAAGTGCACCTTCCATGCGGACATTCGTATGGCTTTGGCATGACTGCAACTACGGCAACGCCTGATGCTGTCTTTGTGGGCTTGACCATAAGCAGTCGGCGATAACGGTTATCGTGCAAATATCGTATGATATGTTCGTTCCTTGGCATTGTGCGTAGGTGATATTCTGACGCTACCTGCCTGATAACTTTGAGAACCTGCGTTATTGAGAATAGATTCTTGCTGCTCTCAATCCGTTCCGCGATGGACTTGCAAGCCTGCTGGTAGTTGTAGTTGTTGTTGACAGACTCTTCTACTGCTGATGAAAGCAATTCTGGACAATTACCGAATAACGAATATTAATTTTTGTTTATAGTGTTTGGCTCTTGTCATCTATTCTGATGGTAACTTCGCCGCTACCTTTCTCTATCTTACCAACGGGCTTACAACACATCTTATGCTTTTCAAAGACACGAATAACATCATTTATGCTTGGCTTTGAGACAATTACGCAAAAGCCGACCCCCATGTTAAATGTGCGATACATTTCCTTACTGTCAATGTCACCGTCAACCTGTATTTGCTTGAATATGCCGGTAGGAGATGGAAGACTGTTAAAATTATATCTCACTTTGGAGTTCAGACGAAGCAGCTTTGTGAAGCCGCCGCCCGTAATATTTGCAAGGCCGTGAACCCTTATCTTTTTTTTCAAAATCTCCATCACCGGTCTGACATAAATCCTCGTTGGGGTCAATAGCTCTTCGCCCACTGTCTGCACAAGATGGTCAGCATTATCGTCTATCGAATGTTTTGCTAGCAAAACCTTCCGAGCAAGTGTGTAGCCATTTGAGTGTAGACCGCTGCTTTCGACTCCCAAAATAACATGTCCGGGCTTAATTGTATCTCCAAGGATCGGCTTATTATTATCCTTAACTATACCCATTACCATTCCTGCTAAGTCAAAGGCGTTTTCAATCTCGCCGGCTATTACATCTGGCAATATAGCAGTCTCTCCCCCGACTATAGCCATCCTGGACTGCTGAGCACCCTTAACTAGACCTTTAGCTATTTCCTGCAATAATCTCTCATTGGGCTCACGTAATGCAATGTAATCTATAAATGCGACAGGCTGTGCGCCTATGCAAATTACATCATTTACGTTCATTGCAACGCAATCGATCCCGACTGTGTTAAATTTGTTCATCAACTGCGCAACTATTACTTTTGTCCCGACGCCGTCGGCATGGAGCGCGATGCTTTCGGATCCTAATTTGACAAGACCAGCATAGTGGCCAAAACCAGACATTACTTTACCAATTGCAAGCATCTTATGAGTGACGGATATCGTCTCGCCTATCGACTCTTGCGCCAAGTGTATCCTATCTATGTCGATGCCGGCATCACGATATGTCATTCGCTTGGTCAAGTGTAGCATGATTGGCTAGGCCCCTATAATAAATAATTAATTAGTGTCCTCCGAAGGTCGGACATACGCAATGTATAATAGTCTTCAGCTGGAGGCTGGACCAGCAACCTTGCATTTCCAGTAAATCACTGAACCTTTGTTCAAGTCAGTTAGTTGGTATATTCTCGGCACCACTATCATAATAGCACCGATATAGACAAACACAAGGAACTTTCTGGCAGCGTTGGTCAATCTAAATTATGATTGACTATGGTAGAGTACACCAATAACAATAATAATGAAATCGGTAATATGATTGAAATGATGAATGAATTAAGGTACGTCTATTTTCTGACATTAGTGCTGACGTACCAATTTCCCCTCGAAGAATTGACTATTTATAGGATATCCGAGCCCACATCTGACGTTGACCCTTTCTGAAATAGCGGGCAGCACTTAATCGTATCAGTCGATCTTGCAGTTTTTTGTACTAGGTCTGAAGAATTTTCAGCGGGTCACGGAGAACTGTAGGAAATAAATCGGTGTCTCGAATAACTAGCAATATCAATCCTTCAAATTTTAGGATTATCAATTCATCAATAAAATTGACTTCGTTGAGGTAATATCTTGAGCACAATAACATTACTTTAATATAGAAACTGCGAGAAAATAATGCTGTTATAATAGATGGATGCACGCAACATCGGTCTTCGCAACATTGAGGTTGCAGACACAAGGATATGCTCAATAGATGGAGAGAATGGCAAGCTTATCTATCGGGGCTATGACATTCTTGACCTTGTGAACCATTCAACTTATGAGGAGACTACCTATTTACTACTTTTTGGCGAACTGCCAACCGCGGATCAGCTAAAGGATTTCAAGCGTCGGTTATTAGAAGCTCGCGGGATACCTGACCCTCTCATAAAGAACTTAAGAAACAGACCTAAACGCTCCCAGCCTATGGATATTCTTCAGTCATGCGTCGCAGAGCTTGCCGATTATGACCTCAACATCGAGGACACGTCAAAGGATGCACACATAAGGCGTGCAGCTATCCTGATTGGTAAGATACCCTCAATTGTCTCCGCCTGGAACCGAATAAGAAATGGCCAGCATATAGTTGATCCGCTTGAGAAAGGATCGCATGCTGCCAACTTTCTGTACATGCTCAGAGGAGTAGAGCCCTCTGCAGAAGAGGCAAAGGTCATGGACATTTGTCTCATATTGCATGCAGAGCATAGCTTTAACGCTTCGACGTTTGCCGCTCGAGAGATAGCGTCCACTAGAGCACACCTATATGCATGTATCAGTGGTGCTGTCGGTGCACTCTCTGGCGAGCTGCATGGTGGCGCAAACGTGCAAGTCATGAAAATGCTACTTGAGATAGGAGACCCTGCCAACGCTAACAAGTGGGTTGGTAATCGACTGCATTCGGGCGGCAGGATCATGGGGATGGGCCACGCCGTGTACCGGACCACTGATCCGCGGGCTGACATTCTTGCAAGGCTCTCGGCGCGAATCTGTCGTGAAAAGAATAACAAGTGGTATGAGATTACTCGGCAGGTTGAGGAAGCCACAAAAAAATGGATGCTTGAGTACAAGCACCAACCAATTTATCCAAACGTTGATCTCTACAGTGCCTCAGTATACTACAGCATGGGGATCCCAATAGATCTTAACACACCCATCTTTGCAATATCAAGGATAGCAGGTTGGTCGGCCCATGTGATTGAAGAAAAGTTTGCAGAAGCAGCGCCGAAGCCAGCGCTCTATCGTCCAAAGGCAGTCTACGTCGGCAAGTATTGCGGCCCAATGGGATGCGAGTATACACCAATTTCAAACAGAAGTAAACAAGAGTAGCTGCCACAGCGCACCACTCAAAGTGGTAGAAATTGGTACTGAAGCCAAACGACAGGTACAAAACTGGAAGAGACTTTCCAGAAAAGAAATGAATCTTCCTATACCTATGAACATAGCGTATAACTGAGCAAACCTCCGACGCAAGAGAAGTCCAATCAAAAGGATAACGGCAGATCTGACGAAACGTAGGATTCGGCAAGTCAATAATGGGGCTGCTTCAACTACCACATACTACTATTACCTGAACTTGCCCCTCGCCCACTCTTTTGCCCTCCTCTCTGCCATATGCTTTCTGAGTATTATCATCGCCATCTCGTAGAATGTCAAGCCGTTTCTTTGAGATTGGGCGTCGATCCATCTGAGCCCCTCGGCTAGCTCGGTGTCTTTCTCAGACATAACAACAAGATCGTCTATCATCTCCATGAACTGATCGTCGACGCTATCTTTGCCTCCCAGCATTTCTGCTGTGTCGTGTAGCATTGTTGTGATTTTACATAGCAATTCAAGTAGTATTGACACTTTGAATATATTATATTGACACACATATGCCTAATCTCAGTCAAAACTTTGCAATGCTATATTCAAAGACTTAAAATATATCCTCAAATTGATTACTTTCAATTGAATCGCCCGCACATTCTCTTGTTCGTTAAGGAGGATTTGTAATTTGAAGATAAAATTTGGATTTACACAGGGGCTCAATGTCGCTCGGCTTGGATTAGATGAACAACAGATCATGACAGGTGCACAGATGGCCGACAGACTAGGCTATGACTCTATTTGGGCTATGGACCACTCTAATGTACCTCAATGGAAAAATGCAGTAGTTAACGACGCATGGCTCTTGCTTGCAGCAATCGGAGCAATCACTCGGAGCGTCGAGCTTGGAACATGTGTCACAGACGCAATCCGCAGGCATCCGTCTTCTATCGCGCTTGCAACTATCACACTTGACAGGATAACTCAAGGAAGAGGCGTACTCGGTATAGGGGCTGGCGAGGCCCAAAACGTCGTCGACTTTGGAATTGAATTCAGCAAGCCTGTTACAAAATTCAAGGAGCAACTTGAAGTTATAGACCGCCTCTTTGAATCAGATCCGGAACATCGCGTTAACTACAATGGCGAATACTACAAACTGATAAACGCGTGTCTTCAGGCAAAGAGCATAAGAAGTCCAAGGCCGCCAGTCTACATTGCAGCGGGAGCGCCAAAGACCCTCGAGTTGTGTGCAGCGTATGGCGACGGCTGGATCCCTATTGGCTATACACCAGAGCTCTTTATGTATCATGCCAACGTCATCAGAGACCACGCAAAGAGACGAGGCCGTGACCTATCCGATTTTCAATTTGCAAATGACGTCGATATTTACTTCACAGAGGATGGTGAGGAAGCATGGAATAAGATGAAAAATGCCGTCAAGGTGAGCCTTTTCAAACCTGAGCTTCTCAAGGTACATGACATACCGCAGGACTCGGACTTTGACTTTCGCAGATACTTCACTGAATATGCAATGAACAAACCGGAACTAATGGAGCAGATGAAGCGCGCTGCGATGAAGATACCCGACCGCGTAGCTCGTAGTGCAATTGGCGTAGGCAAGCCTGACGAAGTGATTGAGATGCTAGAGCGCTTTATCAAAGCTGGCACAAACCACTTTATCATCCGGTTCTGGGGGGAAGGCTACTTTAAAAATATCGAAATTTTTGGAACTAAGGTTATTCCCTATTTCAGGGATCAGGAAAGAAAATGATATAGAGAACAATCAACGTGTATGCTTCTTCTCTGTGCTAGCGAGAGTGTAGTCTTCTCAATTTTTTTTATAAAGATATTGCCTTTTCAGTTCCACTGCAGCTCGAATTATTATTATTTGTGTTATAGAAATGAATCAAGAGTAAGCGTTTTTCTTTTTTTGATGTTAGCATGCCCCACAGCCTCAGAGTCAAAGCCCATCTCTACCAAAGATTCGGCAAACTCTTCGGAAAAGCCGTGGAAAGTATAGATCTTCTCCGGATTGCATTGCTTGACGGCTGCCACGAGTTCCTTGTAATCACAGTGGTCAGAAAGCGGAATGGCATAGTCAAGGCCTGTCATATACCTGTAGCGGTTAGCTACTGCCCACCCAGAGAATCCGATGGTAACGGCACCGTACTTGTCCTTCATTTCCCTTATAAATGCGCATCTTGAAGACATAAGGGGTGCAATCATGACCCAGGGTCTATTCCTTGTCAAAAGACCCTGCTTCAGCGCATACGAGTGAGTCACTACGCTTTCTAGTTCTACTCCGAGTTCGGAGTAAACTGAGTTTATCTTGGCAACAGAGTCGTGGATTATCGGGTCCCAATGATCAAACAATTTTGTCAAAAGTTGCGATTTACCAAGCATATAGCCCATCAATATTACAGGTATACCGAGGTTGTACATTTCAGAGATTATCTTGTTCGTTTCATGTGTTATTTGTGACATGGGTGGAAAGGTATATTGAGGTCTGCCAAACGTTGATTCAATGATAAGGGTCTTGGCATGTGGTATCTTTGCAGGCTTCATGAAGGCACGCTCCCTCATTGACATGTCGCCGGTATAGTAAATATCCTCGCCCACCAACAGTCCACGGGACCCCAATATGTGCCCTGTATCGACCAGCTGGAAGCCGTCAAACTGTTCGGCTGGATCAGAAATTTTATAGCCTCTTGCCTGTGCAATCAGAGCCGTCTGCTTTGAGGCAAGCAGCTGACTTTCTTTGTTTTTCTTCATGCTACGCTTGTGCAGATGATCAATGTGAGCGTGAGAAATAAACGTAAAATGGCAGTCAATAGAACGGGAAGGGTCAAGGGCAATCGCGGTGTCGGCTTGGTGAACGATTATACCTGATGAACTCAGGCTAACTTTGCCCTTCATACGAAGCTGTCATGCTTAGCTAACATGAGTATTTTAAGATTTAGCTATCATAAGGAAATCTAAGATTACCCCCCGCAATCTTGAATAACTTATGAGCTCACCCAGAGCAAATCATTATGCATGGTCATTAAGGTTATGTTTTGAAACAATTTATAGATAAGCCTGTCTACGACCCAATCATACCTGCCTGTCTGACGCAGCTTTGACTGCTTTGGCTACGGGCTGTAAGCCAATGAAAACCAGCAGCACCCATATGATCAGCTTTAGAGTGCAGTAAGGCAATTTGAAATGTGATTAATTAAGTATATTTTTATGATCTATTAATTGATAAAAAAAGCCTCTGCTATCAGAGCATCTGACTAGCGACATTTAAGAATAGCCGACGTCAAACTATGCACGTTTGATCAACCTCGGAATACTGATCTCCGGCAGAGGTACCAACATGGATGCTATCTTGGCTGCGATAAAGTCTGGTAAGATAAAAAATGCAAAACCGTGCGTCGTGATTTCCAATAATGCCGGAAGTATAGGGCTCAAGATTGCTTCAGAAAAATACAGCGTTGCTACTGAGGTGATACTGGCAGACGGCTGGAAGGGCTGGCACTATGACCAAAAGGTCGTTGCGGCTCTAAATGAGCATGGAGTGACCCCACAGTTGGGCCTAGTGTGTCTTGCTGGCTTTATGAGGATAATAAGCCCCGAGTTTGTCAGGCAGTATAGGTTGCGGATTATGAACATCCACCCAGCTCTCCTGCCATGCTTCCGCGGATTAAATGCACAAAAGCAGGCGCTCGACTATGGTGTCAAGGTCACGGGCTGCACAGTTCACTTTGTCGATGAAGGAGTGGATTCAGGGCCGGTGATACTGCAAAAGGCTGTCCCAGTTATGGATAATGACAACGAAGAGAGCCTCTCTGCAAGGATACTGGAGCAAGAACATCAACTGTACCCCGAAGCTGTAAGTATGTTTTGCGAAGGGAAGATAAAGATAGAGGGGCGCAAAGTATTGATAGTCTAGGTTGCCTGAGAGTCCAATTGGCGTTTGAATATCGAAAATCGTTCGCCTGCAGCATTGAGAGCCGCAATTAGCTCATTGTTGTCATCAATCATACTCACCAGAGCCTCGAGGCCGTATGCTGGCGTCTGATTTCCGAGGTCGTCCTTCCCTTTACCCACTTAATATATAGTAATGCCTTATACCTAAAAATGATTGCTATTTTTTCTAAACACTGCAATTGATCCTCCAGATTTTTGCTGCTTGCGATGATGTAGGATAAATCTGCCTAGTCCAAATGCGCCTAAAACGAATCCGGCTACGATTGGCCTAATGGTCCCGCCAATATCAAACAGGGCATTGTACGCTCCCATTTTTAACCTAGATAACTTGACGGCATGCTGCTGCTCTTCAGCAAAGACTGATACCATAGACAAATGCATTCCTTGCGAAATGCGTACAGGCTGTACAAGTTGCAACGACCATAATTGCCTAGTTAATTGCAAATCCACAATTACTTGTATGCGGCCACGATTACAGCACCACCCATCATGCCTTTCTCAAATTGCACCTGAGAAAACCTATCCTTCAGCATGGACTCAAGCTCTGAATTCTTAGGCCAGCGCATATAAGTACCGTATAGTGTTTTGAATTTTAGTCCTGCCTTGCCGGCAGCCAGGTAAGCAAATATTCCAAGAAAATACTTTAGATATGCAGAAACCATTATCCTTAGAATGGGATTGTCCGGCTTGCCAAGGTCAACTATTACGAGCCGGCCGCCTGCCTTAAGTACCCTGTGCATCTCTGCTATAGCCTGTGAAAGTTGTACTGCATCACGAAGGGAATAACCGCATAACACTACGTCAAATGTGCCCTCGCGGAAGGGCATATATTCGAAAATGCCAGAATAAAGTGCGGCCTGTAATCCAGGCAGGTAGTTCTTGACATTAGCAAGCATCTCAAGGATCGGGTCGTACATTACAACCTTTGCATTGCCGCCGACCTCTTCAAGTGCTAAGCGTGACATGTTACCGTAGCCACAGCCGGCGTCAAGTATGATGCTGCCCGGCATCACGCGGCCTCTAATACCTTGTAGCCTGTACCTTGCGTCCTTGCCAAGTGAGATAACCCTGTTTACCTTGTCATAAACAGGGATGACTACACGCAGTACCTCTATTACTTCAGTCCAGTACCTGATTCCAAGACCAAACAACTATTTGGCAGCTTCATCAGCGCCATTATTATAGCTAGTTTTGCCTACTGGTTAGTGCTCAATTCAGGGCTTAATTTGACAAGGGAAAGTGCAATTGCAATATTGTATTTTCTAAAGAAATCATCTATGACTTCAGGAGGCGCCTATTCAGGCTGTGCCATAAGTGCATAGGGATAGAAATGCAATTATCTTGCTTTTGTTCATGCGGCTCTGACTTTGATAAACTACCGGTGCCCAAGGTGCAGCTCGTTACATTCAGTAGGAGTTGACAAGATATTTGATGGACGTCTGATATTTCGGTGTTCCAAATGCAAAATTTGTGCAGTAGTATCTCGCACAGGCAGTGTAGATGAGACTTACCTTGACTTTCTAGATCGCTATGAGACTCGCTCTGGCATCGCAGACGCCGACGACTTGAAACTTGTAATGGAGCAGGAAAACATAATTCGGTCTGCTGCAGAAATTGATGCCCTTCTAGCTGCATCTAAAGCTGCTGGCGATGAACTACTTGAGCATGTCTTGCGTTCCCAACAAGACTTTGTCGTTGACCTTCAGAAAATAGAGGAGCCTGCGCCAGAGCTTGGGTCAGCCGTAGAAGATTTGCCGGTGGACGAAGAAATAATCGATGTATTAAAATCAAGAAAAATCGACAGAGTCTACAAATTCCAAGAGGATGCTATCAAGAAAATCCTTCAGGGAAACGATGTGGTCATCACAGCGCCGACTGCCTCAGGCAAAACTGAGGCTTTTTGCATTCCGATACTGCAACAAGTTGCGGACCGCTTATCGCACTTTGGTTCACTTCGCAGTGACAAGGGCCAAGTATCTGCAATCTTTGTCTATCCAACAAAGGCGTTGTCGCGTGACCAGTTGCCAAAGATAAAACAACTGGCAAATCCCCTCGGTGCAAAGGTAGCAGTCGTAGATGGCGACACACTTGAAAATGAACGGAGATCCGTTCTAGATGCGCCTCCCGATGTCATTATCACTAATTTCGATGTATTGCACTACCATATGATGCATCGGACCAAATTGTCACGGATGGTCAAGACTGCCAAATTTCTTTTAGTCGACGAGGCGCATGTATATACTGGTATCTTTGGATCAAATGTACACCATATAATTGCAAGGCTTGAGAGGTTTACTGGAAGAAAACTCCAAATCGTTGCCGCATCGGCTACATTGCCAAATGCTGCTGAATTTTGTCAGAAGCTTTTTGGCAGGAAGATGCAAATAGTAGGCGGCAGAGGCAGGCGCGGAAGGATAAACCTTGCAATAATCTTTCCTTCGCTCCGCTCCCATAGGTCATTAGCGCTGGACCTTTTGAGGCAGACTACAAAGAGACAGCATAAGACTATAGTGTTTGCTAACTCACATCTTAGCTCCGAGCTAATGGCCTTCTATGGTGCCCGGCAGGGAATTAATATCAAGGTACACCGCGCAGGTCTTTCACCTGTCCTCAGAAAGGAGATAGAATATGAGTTTAAGGCAGGCAAAGTTATGGCATTATCCGCTACGTCAACGCTTGAACTTGGAATTGATATAGGCGATGTTGACGCGGTGATTTCCAATATCGTTCCTATCACCAGGCTTATTCAACGAGTAGGACGTGCAGCTAGACGCGGCCAGCAGGGATACGCATTTCTTGCACTAGCCAACGATCCTATAAGCCAGTACTATAAGATGCACCCTGCAGACTATATGGCTGATCAGGAGTGGGCATACACTGATCCGACGAATCCCTTCGTTCAAGAGTACCAGGTACTTGCAATGACCTGTGACAGGCCGCTTTTAATGGCTGAATCCCAACGAGTATGGGAGGTACTTCAAAGACTTGTCTCAAAGGGCGTTGTCAAAGTAGTCAGGCAAAGGTTCGTGCCTGACATAAAGGAAGCTTTGAAGATGCTTGACGGGTACAGTATTCGGGGCATTGGAACCAGAGTTGATATCAAGTTTAAAAATAAGATTATTGGCGACCGAGCATTGCCGCAGGCACTTGAAGAGCTCCATCAAGATGCGGTATACTTCCTTGCGGGGAGGAGGTACAAGGTACAGCAACTGCATTTTGAGCTAAACAATCAGCCTTATGCTGAGCTTGTGGCTATTCCATACGACTACCCTTACTACACCAAAGCCTTGACGGATGAGTGGCCCAGTATCTTACAAATACATGAAAAAAAGCGTGTTATTGGAATCGAGGTCGCGTACTGTACAGTAAAGATCCAAAAGAGAGTGCTCGGATACTCTAACATCGAGATTGGGCAAGAAGTAGCGCAAGGTAAAAAATTGATGCTGGACAAGCCGCTTGGGTATGAATTCGTTACAAAAGGATTTGTGTTTAGAGCACCCCCGCCGGAGGACTTTTTACAAGAAGTCGAAGACAAGCAGCACGTCGAGATCGGCAGCTTCCAAGCCTCTGAGCACGTCATTATAGAGGGGAGCGCTATGATAACAGGTGGAGCATCACAGGACTTGGGCGGCATTTCGCTTGGCTCTTCTGGATTGATATTTGTCTATGACGGAAGCATTGGGGGCAACGGTGCCAGCAGGATATTATATGACAGGCTTGATAACGCATTTAGACGATCGCTACTCATATTGTCTGAATGCTCGTGCAAGAACGAAAGCGGCTGTCCTCGCTGCACCTATTCTTATCGATGCGGCAACAATAATGAGTTTTTGCACAAGCTTGCAGCAATTGAAGTAATGAGTAGGATAGTAGAAGGCGAAAGAACCGAGATAGGAGAGAAAGTATGGGGCGACAAAGCTCTCGTCTAACGGGATAAAGTTTAAGAGTAGTTCTAGATGGCTTTTATATAAACTTGGAAGAAGCCGTTACTGCCACTACTGCACGTGCAAAGTGGCAGACACTTGAGCATAAGGGTGTTGCATTCCCCCCCGAATATCAGCCGAGAGGGATCACAATCACTATAAGGCGAGAAAAGCTTACACTCAATCGAGATCAGGAAGAGCTAGTTTATGCATGGGCTAAGAAAAAGGACACACATTACGTCAAAGATCCAGTATTTCAGGAAAACTTCCTAAGTGACCTCAAGAAGCTTATGCCGGAGAATTACAAGAGCATCACGATAGAAGACATTGACTTTTCTGCCGCATACCTGCTTGCTGACGAAGAAAAGAAGATGAAAGAACAGGAAAAAGAAAGATACAAAGCTCTCCCCAAGGAGCAAAAGAAAAAGATCACTCAGGCTAAAAAGGCGGAGCGAGAAAAGCTCA
>JALZFN010000076.1 GCA_030861545.1 Thermoproteota archaeon
TACACTACTCCAATATTATAGAATACCTCAAGCAAAGTGGCATAGAGTATGCAGATCATGTCTTATCAGAAGAAACAATGATGTTATCATTGTCATTGTCCTCGTCATCACCTCTATCATTGAGAGATTACCAGCAGAGGGCTCTTGACAACTGGCTGCGGGCAGGTTTGAGAGGATGCGTCGTGTTGCCTACAGGTTCTGGCAAAACCATCGTTGGCATCAAGGCCATTGAGAAAGCAAATACCGCTTCGCTGGTTGTCGTTCCCACACTTGATTTGATGGATCAGTGGACGATCAATCTCTCAAAATATTTTCCAAACATCAGGGTAGGAAACCTCGGTGGAGGTGCTGATGATATACAACCGATCAGCGTATCTACATATGACTCAGCCTATATACGGGCATCTTTTCTTGGAAACAAGTTTTCACTTATAATATTTGATGAGGTGCATC
The DNA here is from genome assembly GCA_030861545.1 of Thermoproteota archaeon. Lineage (GTDB taxonomy): Archaea > Thermoproteota > Nitrososphaeria > Nitrososphaerales > Nitrososphaeraceae > Nitrososphaera. Next base: position 454 of record JALZFN010000076.1, read on the forward strand.
ATCTGGCAGCAATGGGTTATAGAACTATAGCGGAACAAATGGCAGCCCCATTTCGTCTGGGCCTTACCGCTACAATTGAAAGAGAAGATGAGCTACACAAAGACTTACCGAGGCTCGTTGGTGAAGTGGTGTTTCAAGCCAGCCCTAATGAGCTTGCTAGAGAGAATCATCTTGCTCCTTATGAAATTGAAAGAAGAATGGTAGAAATGCTGCCAGATGAGCTCGAAGAATACAGAAGAAATATGAACATCTATCAGCAATGCGTAAAGAAAATTACTTTTCAAAGATATGCGATTTCTCTTGAAAAATTGATAATGATGTCTGGAAAGAATAGGACAGCAAGAGAAGCCTTGCTGGCAAGAAACAGAGCAATGAACGTTGCGCTGAACAGTAGGGCCAAACTAGAAGAGCTGAGAGAAATCCTTGCAGAGAACAAAGGTGCCAAGACAATAATATTTACTCAGCATAACAGTCTTGTCCATGAAATATCTGACAGGTTCTTCATTCCATTTATAACCCACAAAACGATCAGGGACGAGAGACAGGATGTCTTAAACGGGTTCAAGGAAGGTCGATACATGGCCATAGTCACGTCTAAGGTCCTAGACGAAGGTGTTGATATTCCAGATGCAGAGCTAGGTGTAATACTAAGCGGGACTGGAAGTACAAGGGAATTCATACAAAGACTTGGAAGATTACTGAGGCCTAAGCCAAACAATGGTAGCAGTAGTAGCAATTATGGAAACTACAAGAAAGCTAGGCTAATAGAAATAATATCTTCTGAGACAAAAGAGACGAATACCAGCGCAAGAAGAAAGAGGGCTTTGAAGATAATGAGTAATGGTAGCAGTAGTAGTAATAATAATAATTATGAATATGCACAGAAAGCGAAAGGGAGTATGTAGAATAAAATATGCTGACACTACCTTTACTCAGAGTAAGGACAAGAAATGGAGCGATATTTCCTCTATTCTGTACCAAAGATGAAGAGGTAGATCTAGCAAGAAAGATGATTGAAGAATTTGAGCATGCATGGCGGAATAGGGAAAGGAAAGCAGTCCTTGAAGACAGAATCGCAGCTATAGAAGAATCAGACGCTGGCCGTGACTACAAGCTTGTGAGGGGCTTCTATGCTCTACTAGAAAGGAGGTGCACTTTCAAAGTTAATGATAGCAATAATGATAATAACAGCACCGCCACCACCATTTCTATTGTTGAGCCGGCCCGCATTAGAAAGGCCGTATTTGAAGAATCATCAAAAAGGGGCTTTGCACTGACCGAGCTTGAAAGAAGAGAAATTGCTGATTCTGTAGCAGCAAAATTGCATTTATCTTCTGCAGATACTGTCTTGAAAGACATGTGGAGCGATTCAGAGGATAATCTAATACTGGACCACTTTGATACAATAATCCCCGAAGCTTTGGTTGGATGGTACAATTTATCGCTCATGCAAACTTTACTCTTTAACTGCACAAAGCTCGATTTTTACATATCAGGCGGCTTGAATTGGAAACGTGTGTTAAGGAGTGTAAAGAGGCTTGGTTTGATGTATCATTTACAACAGTCGCAGAAACAGCAGCAACAACAAGGACAAAATCGGGTCATCTGTTCTCTTGAGGGCCCATTGAGCCTCTTTAAATTAACCGATAGGTACGGCACATCTCTTGCAAAGTTGCTTCCATCGATAATTTTCTCCTCTGATAAAAAAGGAGGAGGCAGTAGCGATGGTGAATGGCATATAGATGCTTGGATCGTAAGAAAAACAATGGACGGGAGAAAAATATATGAATTTAAGATTTCAAAAAATGAAATTCCTGAACTGCTGACAGATCCATATCTTTTCCTTCCTACTCATTCTGTTCCTACCTCTGAAAAAGAGTCCGCAAGATCCCTTGCCTATAATGATTACACTTTTGATAGTACGGTCGAAGAAAAATTTGCAAACAGATTTGAGCAGGCTGAAACTGGATGGAATCTAGTTAGGGAACCCGATCCTCTTGTACTCTCAAATGGCGCAGCTTTCATTCCCGATTTTATGTTCGAAAAATATGATAAAAGGGTCTATCTTGAAATTGTTGGGTTCTGGACTAAGGAGTATCTCGACAGAAAGCTGCAAAAGTTAGCTGATATTTTTGTTTCTGCTGATGGCAAGAAAAAGAAGAAGAATGATAGTCCGGATCCTCTATTTATTGCAGTAAATGAAGAATTTGCTTGCTCAAAATCTTCCTTCTCCTCCATAATACCAAAGGAGCAGCTAATTTTTTACAAAAATGATGCAGTTCCGGTAAAACCCATTCTTGATTATTTGAAGTCAATAGATAGAGAAATGATTGAAAGAAAAATAAATGATCCTAATTTAAAAATTGAACTGGATAATAATAATAATGTTGATGCTATTATTTCCATCAATGAAGTTGCACAGAAATATCGTGTTCCGGCAGAAGTAGTGCGGCGAATCTTGCTACGGGATAACAAGGAA
>JALZFN010000009.1 GCA_030861545.1 Thermoproteota archaeon
CATGCGATCTATTCTGACACCGTCAGATGACACCACCAATCCTTTCAGTCGCCTAAGGATTGCAAGCTCGCTTTTGACAAGTCTCTCCTTAATCAGCTTGACTGCATTAATCTGATCCTTTGTGACTTGCGTATATGCTTGCATTATCTCCTGTTTGCTAACTAGTAGCGAGTCAAGCGTTGCACCGTCAAACTTTGAGGTGTAATTGAGAACTGCATGGTCGCCATGTTCTGCCACACCCTTCATTATCGACTTTGTGTCTTCCAGGAGAGAGTCTCGGATTATACTTACCTTGCGAAGTTGCGCGACCTCAGTAGCAGGATCGGCAACATTGATTATCTTCATCAGGAATATCCGTCCAAATTTATTTCATCAAGGGGCAGTATTTGTTTTGGCTCTAATACAACCAGGCCTTGCGCCAGCTTTCTCAGTTTTGGCACTATCAGGATAAACTCTTTCTTGTCAATGACAGTGTTGACACCGTACCAGCCTTCCTCAGAAAGCGGGCTAACAGTTGGCCTTTTAAGGGCAGGCAGTTCCTTTAGAAGCATTTGCAATTTTTCCTTCTTGACGTTGACAAATATGTGAAGCTTTTTCCTTCCCTCTACGACTCCCCGGAGGAGCGCGATCATGTCGGCTATTTTTTCGCGCTTGGCTTGATCCTTGAGAGACTTTTTATTTGCTATCAGTACTGCAGTAGATTCTGCTACGGTATCTATTAGTTTGAGGCCATTCTGGGCAAGTGTGGTGCCAGTTTCAGTGATGTCGAAAATGGCATCAACATCCTCTGGAGGCTTGGCCTCCGTAGCACCAAATGAGAGGAATATTTCGACTTTTTTGTTTTCGCCTATCCTGAGCCACGGCGTGATTATCATAGGGTCGCCATCGCCATAGTACTTCTTATAGACGGTATCTGCCTTGATATGAGCAGAAGTCGTAGTGAGGTACTCGGAAGATATTCTTAATGTCTTGTTATTCTTGGCAAAATCGGCTATGAGGTCACTGAGGTTATTGAATGGAAAGGTGGTAGGAACTGCAATTACCTGTTTTACGCGCCCAATTTCGAGATCTAGCAACACTTCAACATCTGCCTTTGCCTCAAGTATCCAATCCCTGCCAGTGATGCCTACGTCGTAGAAACCTTCTTGAACATAGGTAGGGATCTCTTGAGGCCTTAAGATTTTGACGTCAATCTCCGGGTCGCCTAGTTTCACTCTATAAGTGCGTCCTCGACCGCTAACGTGTTGCCACGCTTGCTCTAGCAGGTTGAAGGTGACCTCCTCAATGCTCCCCTTTGGAATCGCAAATTTTACAGTAGGCATTATATGAGTAACGGTTGAAAAAGGTGATTTTACTGGATATATATCTATGTGGATACTTTAAGCAAGAATGACATAAAATCAGACCGCTATACTATAGATTGAACACTGCATACTGTGGGTGGTTATCATTATTCATCATTCCTGGCTTCCATCTTTTCGTCTACGATGTTACCAAATAATTCTCTGCCAATCGTTTGTTGTTGCCAAGGCAGTATAATAGACCAGTAGTAAGGGAAATAGATATTTTGAAACTTAGGTCGCCATGTAGCTCATTTTAGTGCATCTCTACTTATTGAATTTCCTTGCGTGCAGCCTCATGTGGCCAGCTTGAATGCCCTCTGAAGATAGCGCTCTTATTGCAGCCAAATTCTGTGCAAGGCCTGTGGCAGCTATTACCATAGCTAGTTCCTTTGCACTTTTGACACCTAAAATTTGAAGTGCAAACTTGGCAGTTGGATGGATATTGACTATACCTCCAACCACGCCAACTGTCAATGGCAACTCGATTGTGCCAACCAAGTCGCCTCCCTTTGTTCTGCGCCAGCTAGTCAGCGATCGATAGGTGCCATCCCTTGCGGCGTAGGCGTGTGCACTAGCTTCAATCGCCCGAAAGTCCTGACCTGTTGCAAGTGCAACTGCATCGATCCCATTCATCACGCCCTTATTGTGAGTCACTGCGCGGTAAACGTCAGAATAAGCAAGGGCATAAGCATAGAGTATCCGCTTAACAACCTGGCTGCCGCCAAGCTCTTCTTTGCCAAAGACGGCCATACACCGGATCATCCTTCTAGTTGCATAATTTGATAATATCTTTAGTACAACTTCGCCGCCACTAATTTCAGCCACATGCGGAGCTATTGCTTCGCACATTGTATTTATCGCATTTGCGCCCATAGCGTCTTTGGTGTCAATTGTAAGTTCTACCAGCAGCATATTGCCCATCTTGTTTGGGCTCTTGTCGTGCAACTGTCGCACCTGCAAATCAACTGCAGCAACAGACCTACTCTTTGAATTAGCAGTAGCAAGCAGCTGCCTTTTGTTTCTTAATATCTTAGCCGCAGCATGCTTAACTTTGCCGAGTCCTACAACTTGCACCTGACCTATCATGAGAGGATCGTCAGCCTTAGCAGTAAATCCACCCTTGACCCTGGATATTTTTGCGGCCTTGCTAACTGCAGCAATGACAGACGGCTCTTCTATCGCCATGGGGATCATGTATTCTCTTCCGTTTATGACAAAATTGGTGGCGATCCCCATCGGGATCGACATAATGCCAATAGCATTTTCTATCATTCTGTTTGCGTCTTCAAATAGAAGTGGTCTGAGCATCACTTCAATATCATCGGATATTCCGGCAGCCTTTATCACATAGTCAAGGCGTTCTTCCCTGCTCATTTCATAGAATTTCTTTTTCTGCGCCATTAGTGTACATCATATACTACTGTGGACTGATGATCCTTAAAATTTTGTCATCATCTTGTCCTGGTACAGCTCTTCCGTCCTTGTTACTTGTAGTGACGTAAAGCGATCCATTGGGAGCCTCAATGACATCGCGTATTCTTCCAAAGCCAGTCAGAATGTTGTTTTCAATATGGGATCCCAAGTCGATTAGGCGTATGTGCTGAGCCTTCAAGGTGGCAAGTATTATGTCATTCTGGTAGCCCAGGATATTAGAAGCAGCAAATGTCATTCCTGCAGGAGCTATTGCAGGGTTGAAGCATACTACAGGCTTTTCAAACTTCTGGGCATTGCAATCTTCTAGGGGCCAGCCGTAATTGGTGCCAGGCTTGATGAGATTAATCTCATCATTGCCCTCAGCACCGTGCTCGCTTGCATATAGCTCACCTGTCAGAGGGTGCCATGCCAAGCCCTGAATGTTGCGGTGGCCGTAAGAATACACAGGTGAGCCTTGAAAGGGGTTGTCTTCAGGTATGCTGCCGTCAGGGTTCAGTCGTAGGATCTTGCCTGCCAGCGATTCGGCATCTTGTGCCAGCTCAGGCTGGCGTGCATCACCTGTGGCAATATACAGCTTGCCATCGGGCCCAAACTTGATCCTGCCCCCATCATTTCTGTCAGCAGCCGGGATTTTGTCGATAATAACTTTTGATTCGACTATCTTGTTTGCCTTTTCTGTAAGCATTAGGACTTGGTTCAAAATAGCTGAGCCATTGGAATACGTATAGTAGACGTAAAGCAGATGGTTCTCAGTAAAGTTGGGATGAAGCGCTAATCCTAATAGCCCCGATTCGCCGTGCTGCTCTACGTTGATATAGCCTGCAGGGTCGGGAAGAAGCATGCCATCTTTGTCTATAACCCTTATCCTGCCTGGTCTTTCTGTGAAAAAGAGCCTGCCATCATCAGAGAGGTCAATCGCCCAAGGCACGTCAAGGTTCTTGGCAAGCACCTGAACTCCAGAGCTAGTGTTGTTGCCATTGCTTTGCCTAGGCTCGGGTATTGGGAGCGTAGTTTGTGACGGTGTGAAAAAGATAGTCGCGACTGCAGCTACCAATACAGCAGCTATTGCCGCGAATGTCAGCCGTCGCCGCTCTTTATCCATCGTCGTAATTTAAGCGAAGAAGCATTATAACCATACTGCCAGCAAAAAATGTGTAAGGTTTAAAATAACAAGTGCTGAGATGTTCTATTGGATGAAAGTATCAGAAATAATGGTGACAGATGTCTTTACTCTTGGCTCTGAAGATACAGTTGCAAAGGCACTAAACTTTATGGCGGACAGATCAATCAACCAAATACCTGCAGTAGATGAAAACGGCAAATACCTTGGCATGATATTTGCTAAGCATCTCATCAACTCTACTGCACAGCCTTCTTCGAAATTAAAAAGCTACATCATCAACACGTCGACATTAAGTCCAGACCACGACATTGAAAAGGCGGCCCAGCTTGTAATTGGTAGTGGAAACCGCGCCATGCCAGTGGTGAATGAAAAAAGCAAGCTTGTCGGAATTGTTAGCGAAACCGATCTTGCGTCGACGGCAGACTTTGGACATGCAATTGTCGATGAGGTCATGTCCGGCGCCATAGTGATAGAAGAGGATACCTCGCTTGCTGATGCAGTCTCCAAAATGAGGAGGTATAACATCTCACGGCTTCCAGTGATAAATAAAAAAGGGATTCTCCGCGGGACCCTGAATATACTTGACATCGCCAAGATAATTGCGACGCCGCGTGAGCGCACAAGCAAGTCCGCAGCAATCTCCGGTGGAACCGCCGGCATCAAAGATGTCAAGGTCAAGGATATCATGAGAAGGGCGGGAGATCGGACTCATTTCGAAAGTGTAAGCGGCATTTCAGTCGAGCGCGGCACCAAGCTAAATGTCCTGATTGACCATTTCAAGCGAAATGAAGAGGTGATTGTGGTCGGGGACGGGAGGCCAATGGGCATAGTCACTCCAAAGGACGCACTTGAGCTTATTCTTCCAAAAAAAAGTAGCGAACCTATAATTCACATGGCACACCTTGAAGATGGGCAGGACAGAACAGAAATCCAAGAGCAGTTGGCACGCTTTTTGCAAAAGATTCAAGGCAAAATTGGAGATGTGCGATCTGTAGTTGTATATGCGGACAAGCACAAGACACGCAAGTATTCACTTAGGACGCGGCTTATCACTTCAAGGGGTGTAATTGATGCAAAGGCTGTAGGCTATGATCCACTCAGTGCATCAAAGGAGCTCGTAGCACGACTTGAGCGCAGAATCAAGTCAGAGCATAGCCAGATGGTAAAGAGCAAGCAGCATCGGGAATCCCCAAGAAAAATGTAGCAAAAATGATAATGGCGCGGATGAGGAGATTCGAACTCCTGATCGCCCGAGGGCGAATCGGCTTACCGGCTCTTATATCGTCTCAAGGCCGACGCATTATTATGTTCTTGTGTAAAGAAGACCACTCTGCCACATCCGCGCTGCCAATTTCTTTTAAGTTCCTACTATTATACGTTATATAATTATATGATAAAACCTTGCTATGTATTGCCCAAGTTGCCAAAAGTATTGAATCCTTAAGAGATGGATATAGAATGCAGAATTGGCGAATTGTTCAGGGAAAAAATATGACTATCTGCAAATAGAAATCTATTTCATCTAACCTGCGACCGATTTTTATACCTGAAACTCGAATAAAATGTGTGCAAGAAAGGAAAGGCCGACAAAAACTCAAGTCGATTTCTGTGCTTGTGCCGTTGGAGAGAGTACAGGCCAGCCTTTCTGAGATTGGATTTTTGCTAGACGACACTGTTACTATTGTTGCTGATGGCAAGTTCTGGACCAAGATGCTATACAGCAGAGGCCATGAGACGATTAGCATTTCGGAAGAAATTGGAGATGTCTATCCAAAGGATCCAATAATCACTATATGTGGCTCCAACACGACAATATCAAAGGTAATCAAGGACGTTGGTGGATAAGATTGCCACTTTACGAATGTAATGAGCACCAGTTTGTGGAGAATATTCGTCGTCTTTTAGAATCAAAGGAAAAGTTCCTTGTAAACCGCAAGATGATGCTGCATGACGACGCAAGATACGGCCCAGCCACAATGCCAGACCAAGAGTTCAAGCGCTATGAAACGATATGCACAAGGAAATCGGTCAACTCTACAGCCTACGCCAAAGTGCCATTCATCGATAGCTTTCACAGCAGCAGAATGTATGAGGAGGGAGAGAGCCTCCACTCTGCCAGTGCGCTGCTCTTTCCTAGGATGTCGGTTCCCTACTACAGAGTTGAATACTCAGTCAATGTATGGGGTGGAACTTACTTTTTCGCATTTGATGCTCTTTTTAATCCAGAAATAGTGATTGAGAAGCGGATTGGCAAAAAGCTTGGGAAAAATGGCGCTCTGATCCATGTGTTGCGATACACTCCTCCAGAAGAGCGCGTGTTAGCCATCAACCTTCCAAAAGAAGTGATGGTGTTTGATGTTAAGCATATGGTACGGGTGATCGATCACTCTTCAAACTTTTAGCATCCATTCAAAAAAAGGCTCAAGGGAGCTCTTGAATGGCAGCAACTGTCTGTTCTTGACGTTAAATCCAAACAAAAGCATTCTTCCTTCGAGTCTATTTTTCAATGCTGGCGGCAGCTGCTCTGCTCTAAAGGGCGGGAAGAGTTCAAAAAAGAAGTCTTGTCGGTGGTATGCGATGTGCTGGACAAAGCAGTCCGATAGTATTGTTGGATCGCCAGCGACCCGCCTGTCCACGTCTGGCTGCCCACCACTATCAACAACTATCTGGAGCGATCTCTTTGTGTAGTTCTCACGCGTAAATCGGGCATCCATTTTCTGAGGCATGGTACCATAGACCCTGATATCTCTTGCTGCTTGCTCGACTGTCCTTTTAGCCAAATCGTTTGCCGCTTTGACCTCGGATTCTCCAATAACTCCATGGTCTTTACCAAACAGGTAGAATGCAGCCAAGACCTCATCTTTCCTTATGAAAGGAAAGTCGACCTTGGCAGCAATGAACTGCTTTATCCTGAATGAAATGTCAGACGGCAGGAATATACCCATATAGGAATCGGCAATGACTGGCAAGTTCTTTAATTTCTAGTGAAAAATGAGCAGTTCAAATATAAAAGAAGGAAGAAGGAATAAAAGTGTTAGTGCGCATGTGGAGGAGGTGCGCTACCTTTAGACAACTCTTCATTGAATGTGCCAGC
>JALZFN010000104.1 GCA_030861545.1 Thermoproteota archaeon
TAGAAGACGACGGAATTGAAGAAAAAGATGAAAAAGACAATTCTGGCAGAGTGGAAGTTTAGGTCAAACCGAAAAGCCTGACAACACTGTCAAGCCATAGGGACTGAGCCAAGGGTCTGCGACTCAAATGATATGCCTGAGGTCCAAAGGATTAATGGGCTGCGCGTTATCAGGGCACCTCGTGAAGACCTGCAAAAGTATCACGTGCAGCAGATACAGGATGGGTATTGTTATCGTATACAGATTGGGAAAAGGTGTACATTGACTTGTCCGATATTAAGGCGATGAAAGAAAAGGTTCATAGAGAAGCCAAAGACAATCCAACTACTAAGACTGATACAGAGTACCGCGCTAAGTGGACTAGATATTATTAGTGGCAGTGGTGGTAGCAGGGCCACACCACCCCCCGTCTAAAACTTTTACCTTATTTAGGCAAAAAAGGGTTGCATACATATCTCAAAGCTGATCGCAACTGGACCTGCTGAAAATCAACTGAGCTCAATTACCTTCGATATGTTTAGTACTGCTAAATTGACTTAGGACTATGATATTTATAGTAATCATACTGCTCTACAGTGTAGGCAGATATTAACTCAGAAGGACAGCCAAATTATGTAATTAGATTTTGAATCAACTTCTTGACACGCTGGAGCGTGAACAATGATATTTCTTCTCGCCAACATATCTATCTGAGGTTACTCAAGATTGCTGCTACTTTTGTACTCCTGCTGTTGGTGTCATTTATCTTCTTTACATAGCCTTCGTAATGTTTAATATTAACATAGCAATTCTATACCTTTAATATCTATTAAAGTATCTTATCAAATATTCTTATTAAAGAATATATCATATCGTAAAAGAAAATCAACTACCACTGATCAATGATAAGTTGAAAAAACAACACGTATTTGGAACCGCTATAAATTGCATTGATGGACGAACCCAGCAGCCTGTCATAGATTATATCAAGCAAAACTATGGCGTTGACGTCGTGGACATGATAACTTTTCCTGGAGCTGATGCAATTTTCTCAAACGACCAGCGCCATGTGGAAGCATCGCTTGCAAGAGACTCCGCATCCATATCTGTTGAGAAGCACCATTCCAGGATCATAGCAGTGGTTGGACATTATGACTGTGCAGGCAACCCCGGAGACAAGAATCATCACTATATGCAAATCAGAAAGGCTTTACAAGAGATATCTTCATGGAAAACATTTACCGCAAAAATCATTGGCCTCTATGTTAATGACAAATGGCAAGTTGAAGAGGTATAATATAAGAGAGACTTACACTAACCTATAGTTTTGAAAGATAACAGTAACAATAACCGCAACTTGATACTGTGCAAGTAATTTTATGTATATGTAAATTATCTGCCATATCTGCGCACTCTGCGCTGATATGTCCTAATGGCTCTCATGAGATCAATTTTGCGAAACTCTGGCCAGAACACATCCATGAACATTAGCTCACTGTAGGCACTCTGCCATATCAAAAAGCCACTCAGCCTCTTTTCTCCAGATGTCCTCAAGATAAGATCAGGTGATGGCTGTGGTAGGTGTGACGTATACAGGCACGATTCAATAGTCTTTTCATCAATTTCGTCAACATCAATTTGACCCTGCTTGGCCATTCGAGCTATCTTTCTGATAGCTTCAATAAGCTCCTTTTGACCGCCGTATGCTATCGCAATGTTAAGAAACATTAAATCATAATCGGCAGTAGACTCTTCCAGCTTTGTCAATATCTGCTGCAAGTTGCGAGGCAGTAACTTAGTATCGCCTATTGCTTTTATCTTCATCCGGCGTTTGTGCACTCGCTCATCACTATAGAGTTTTTCCAATTTCTTCTCAAGAAGTTTGTATATATTTTCAATCTCTTGATCCTTACGCTCAAGGTTTTCGGTTGAGAGCACGTACAACGTAGTGATCTTGATGCCAATGTCATGTATCCAGTTCAATAGCTCCTCTGCCTTGTCCGCTCCGTGGTTATGTCCCCAATTAGTGTCAAGGAGATGCATGTTGGCCCACCTTCTGTTACCATCAAGTACAATCGCAACATGGTTTGGCAATGGGTGCTTGATAATTTCAGACTCTAGATGTCTCTCATAAAACGAATATACGCCGCTAAATTCGAGCAAGGTATCCATGAGAGCCCTGCCACCTCGATCAATATCTGTTTGAAGTCCCATTTTTGCTCTTAGATGCCTGCCTATTACTGCATGGTATAGTATCTCATAATATTTAGATTGTGTTACTTATTAAAATGTAAGAAATACCTCTTCAACTGGCTCTCTCACTCCCATTGCCCGTACGGATCTCTCGAATTCCTTCTTGCCATCAGAGACAAGGATCTGAAGATCACTTCTGCCGCTTTTTTTTGTCATTCTATAAAATGTAAGAAATTTCCTCACGTCCTTTGCTACTATCTGTGCTGGGTCGATAAATCTGACAGTCGGCAAGAGCGAATTGAGATACCGTTTTACAAATGGCAAGTGAGTGCTTGAGAGTGTAATGACGTCAATCTTTTTATCTACGCTGTCGCCCAGGACGCGTGATATTGCATTAAATGTGCGCCGTTCGTTCTCAAGATGCACTCCCTGCTCTATCAACTCAATTATAGGTGAGGCATTGAATTTTGTCACCAAGATGTGCTGAGGCACTTCTCTGTGAATCTGGTTCTCAAACTCCTTGCTTCTTAGCATGCCCTCCGTAGCCATGATGCCGATATGCTTTTTCTTTGTAATTCTGGCAGCTTCTTTGAGAGGTGGCCTAACGCCAACTATTGGGATGTCCGTTATTGTCCTTCTTATCTCGTCGAGCACCTGCACAGATGGAGTATTTGAAGCAACTACCACAAGTTTGGGTTTGTAGCGCTTAAGATAGTTTACAGTATTTACAATGATCCCCCGCAGCTCTGAGTGAGATTTGGTACCGTAGGGAAAGTGGGCCCTGTCTGCAAAATAGAGCAGGTCTTCATATGGAACCTCGCGCCTCAGCTCTTTTATTATCGAGAGCGAGCCAATGCCTGAGTCAAATACGGCTACTGGGTTGTTTGTCAATGGTATTTTTTGAGCATGACGTAAGATAAATGTAAAGTGCAGAGTAATATTATTACAATAATATTTCAGCTTTAATAGAATTTGTAATGTAACTTAAAACACATATCCTACGAATGATCGTTTATAACTTGACCGTAAGTCTCAATGGAGCAGAGTAGTAGTAATAGCAGCTGATCTCAATTTGTGGGAGCATTCAGATTAAAGGTACCACCAATAGATAACAACAGAATTTAAAATGCAGTCTAGTCAGACTAGCTTTTCCTTATCTGGTCGACTAGCGTCCCGGATTTAATGTCGTCTGCATTTTTGAATTCTATTGAATCAACAGCAGCATATTGTGGAAGCACATCAAACTTTTGTGGCTTTGTTAGATCATACCATCCAAACTTGATGTATGCCATGTCGCCGCTATAGTCACTTTTGAATTTGTTCATGCTGGATAGGCTAGAAGATGAGCGATAGAGCACGTGATTGATCGTTTCATGGGCCATTTCTATCGGATAAGCAATGAACTCATATTTTGCTGGGTGTTCCACGAATACTGCATGAAAAATTGGAACCTCTTGCTGCTGGCTTGCCATTACCTTTTCCCACCCGCGCTCTGCATTGTGACGCAAATCAAAAATAGGGGCTATAACACGCTGCTTTTTGTCTCCAAAGTACCCTATCCCAAGAAATTCTGAGAACCTGATTATTGGGACAGAAGTCTTGTCGTCGTTTTGCAAGACACTCTGCTGAATCGTGCTTGATATATATATTAATAATAATACTACACCCGCAGACATCTTTCAACTTTATATCTATGGATGGCACAATACATTGCTGCAATGTTTAGCCGGATAGGTGCAGTCATTCTGCTTGTTTCTAACATGAAAAGATCGATCCGATTCTACCGCGACATCCTTGGTATGGAGCTAAAGCAAGAGTCAAAGGACTGGACAGAGTTTTCAACGCGCGGTACAGTACTTGCGCTCCATCCAGCGAAAAGAAAGAGGATCAAAAAGAACAATGGTATGCTGGTAGGGTTTAGCATAAGCGACTTTGACGACATTATTAACAGCCTGAAAAAGAAAAGGGTAAAATTCTACAAAAAGCCCAAACAGGAGCCATTTGGCAAACATACGATAATCCAAGACCCTGATGGACATTTGATATCAATTGTTCAGATGCCGCAAGAGGAGCTCTCACAAATTCCATACTATCATGGCTTTGCTCCAGTCTGATCCCTGAACCACACATATACCGGAATGAGGGGATGTGCCAATCTTATCTCCTGTGCTCCCTTTCTATTGTAGCACACCATGACCATCCTGTCAGCTAGCACCGAGTGGATGTCTGAAGTGAGCTGGGAATCCCTAAGCGGGCCGTATAGCTCCAAAAAGTAGTCCTGCCTGTAGTAAGCCACATGTTGCGCAAAGCAGCCAGATATTATCACTGGGTCTCCTGCTATTCGCTTCTGAACATCCTGTGGTTTTCTTTCAACGGTCAATTGCAGTTCTCTATTGATGTAATTGCTCCTAATGTATTCAGTGTCAAGCTTGCCTGCTGAGCTGTTAATGTAAATATCGATATCTTGTCCAAGCTGAGAGGCAGTGCGCTGCGCAAGGTTGCTGACCTCCTCAACTTCATTTTTGCTTACCTTGCTGCTTCTGCCATATAGGTACATTATGCACATCAGCTCATCGGGGCCTATAAAGGGAAAGCTTCGTTTACCTGCAATGAATTCAGAGATGCGCTCTGCCATGTCGTCTGGCAAGATCATGGCCATGTACGAGTCGATAACTATCATAATAGGAAAAATATTTAACATGCTTATAGTCGTATACATCCTGCATCAGTTCATATGTCTGAAATCGATCGCACTAAGAAGGTTCATCTTATCGTGCACGGGCAGCGGCAGCTCATAGAGTCTGTCAAGGCCAAACTTGTCGCCGCCAAGTTCCTACAAGAGAACATGCAGCCTGCATCACTTGACAAGGCTGGTGAAATTGGTGACTATGTGGCGATGCTATGGCCACCGATGGGTCCAAAGGAGATCGTAGTCAGCCAAATAACGGGCACAGGCAGCGACAACGGGCAGGGCAGCATGGGGGCATGGTCCTCGATAATCCAAAAAGAACTCTTTAGAGTGCCCATGTGACAATGTTTTTTGAAAAAATTAAAACTCGTCACTATTTTAATAATGGCATAAAAGATTTACACAGAGAGAGTATGCTATGGGTAGGTAAATTCTCGCCGCATTATTGCAAGTGCAGTATACGTGTTAGACACGTAAGCGCTGTCATGGGTAGAGGAAGAACTTCTATACACTAATTCCATTAATCAGTTTCAATAGTGTTATTATTGTTAATCATATACATACACTGAGATCATCTCAAAAACTCGAATGTAATTAGCTAAGCTTATGGTTTATCGAATTATACACTTGCAATTAATAGCAGATCCCTGCACAAAATTGCATGACTGGTTTCGATAAGAATTGGAGTAATCATAATACAACAAGCGCAGGCGACAAACTAAAAGAAACACTGGCACCTCAAGGTCCCTTAAAACCTCGGATTGAGACAGCGGTTAACAAACTACACTTGCAGATATCAAAGTTAGACAACATCGTTACCAAGCTAAACGAGAGAGACGCCTCTTTGTTTCGACGAGTAGTCGATGCCGTGCAGAGGCACGACACAAGCGCAACTAAAGTACTCTCAAATGAGCTTGCAGAAGTGCGAAAGATCTCCCGGACACTGGGACAGTCTAAGATAGCACTTGAGCAGGTCTCAATGAGACTATCGACGATACATGACATGGGAGATGTAATGATTGCGCTCGGTCCAGCAATAACTTCTATGAAGAGCCTCCAGCCTGGCCTTGGAAAGTTCTTGCCCGGTGCTGACGGCGAGATCAATAATATGCAGACTATGCTCAACGGCATTATGACAGAGTCGCTGCAGAGCAGCAGCGGCCTTGAAATTGAGGTCAATACAGGTTCCGGCAACGACATCGATCAGATAATGGTGGAAGCTTCAGCAGTCGCGGAACAGAAGATGAATGACAAGTTTCCATCAATTCCAACTGGCAGCTTCAGGATCTCGGACTCTGAAAGTCAATAGTGGGTGTGTGGTGATGATTTAAAATGGTATCAAGAACTGGAATACTGGCAATCTTTGGAGCAATAGGATTCGCGATAGGGTTCTTAGTGTTCTTAGCATCGCCGACGGTTGCAAACGCATTGGCAGCTATCCTGCCAGTGGATGCAAGCATTATCTTTGCTCTGATAAGCGGAGTGGCGGGGGCAACCATTAGCACGACAGTAATAAGCCTGTGGGCGAGAAGACCCTAAAACCATTCTTCACTGTTTCTTTTCTTTTATTTTCCCTTTTCTGTATCCATGCGTAAATGTTGCATCATATACTTTTGAATACTCATATTTTGTTGGAGCAATAACCTC
>JALZFN010000111.1 GCA_030861545.1 Thermoproteota archaeon
TCTTACTAGGATGCTGCTAATGCTTATGGATCCCTTATACCTTTTGGAGTTTATACACGCAGCAGGACAAACTTATCTTAGTCCTGATAGAGGAGCAGCGGGAGAAGACATTCCATACGGAAAACCCCCCTCCAACTTTTTCCTATATGCTGGCTATGTCTTCCACTGCTTCTTCTTCCGCTATGCTGGTATCTCTATATTACATATTGGTGTCTATAGATTATGACCCAACTAGAGTCAAAATCGAATCTCATAGTAAGGAACTGGAGGAATGTCTACCCGACTATAGCGCATAAAAGTGGGTTAGATTGGCGATTGCTTGCCATGGACACCAAGACACATGGAGATATAGATGCCGAAGTCGATGCCAAGTTCCAATGTTTGAAAAGCATAACCTATGTTTCATTAGCAAAATTGCAGCCAAGCCTTTCATATGAGCCACATGAACATAAGGATCACGAGGAGATATACTACATAATTAACGGAAGTGGGCAGATAAAGATAGGTGATGAAGTAGCCAAGTTCAGGGATGGAGACGTTATTTACATACCCGAAAAAACCAGACATTCAATAATAAACGATGGCAACGAGATGGTGGAATTTCTGGCATTTGGTGGGTTTACCGGTATAAAGAAAGGAGAGGGAGGATAGAGAGAGATAATGCAGCTTGGAATAATTGGTCTTGGTAAGATGGGCGGAAATCTTGCCCTGCAGGCCACTGAGAAGAAGATTCAAGTCATAGGTAAAGCTCGCAGCAAAAAGCCAGAGCTTGAGAACCAGGGTGTCAAAGTGGTCAATGATTATGAGTCCTTCGTTGGCTTTCTGAAGCATCCTAGAGTAGTCTACCTTTCTCTGCCAGCCGGTCCCACAGTAGATGTAGTAATTGATGAGCTAGTTCCTTATCTTGAGAAGGGAGACGTGGTGATGGATGGCGGCAACTCATTCTATCTTGATTCTATCGAAAGGGAGAAGAAGGTGAATAATAAGAAGGGAATATATTTCCTAGATTGCGGCACGAGTGGAGGATTAGAAGGTGCCCGACACGGTGCTTGTTTTATGGTTGGTGGTAAAGAAGAAGGCGTCCAGATAGCCGAGCCTATTTTGACTGCATTAGCAGTTAAGGATGGATATATCTATACTGGCCAACCAGGCACAGGCCATTTCGTAAAGCTGGTTCACAATGGAATTGAATTTGGTATGCTGCAATCAATAGGAGAAGGCGTTGAGCTACTCCACAAAAGTGGCTTTGAGCTTGACTTGGCTGCAATCTTTAAGAACTGGTCAAATGGTTCTGTCATCAGAGGCTGGCTTGTAGAGCTTATGGAAAAAGGCCTCAGGGAGCAAGGCTTAACAAAGACTGAAAGCTACGTAGAAGATACAGGTGAAGTAAACTGGCTAGTTCAAGATGCCATCAATAAGGAAATTCCAATACCTGTCATATCACAATCAATAATGGAGTTATTCAAATCTAGAATGAATGAAAGTGACGCCTACAAATCAATTGCTCTGATGCGACATGGCTTTGGTGGACATCCCTTTGGGAAGGATGAAGGAATAATCAAAGAAAGAAAAACAAGCAGGATTAGTAAAGTATGAAGCAGACTCTGCGTATGCAAAGTAATGGAGGGTGCTATGCTATTTCTCTAAATGATTATCAATATCTCCTTCTTGGACATGCTTGACTAATTCATGACGCTGCATATCTCCAAAACTGTCAAAATGCTCTCCGCAGAGCCTGCAATTATAATTCGCTGATGATGTATCCTTGTCCTTCAAGGCGCTCATAATAATATTCAAAGCAACATATGTGATAAAAGTTGCAAATTGATAAAAAGGAAGCGTACTCGGGTATGGACATAGGGTTGTAATGATAAAAGACAAGAATAAGAAACCAAAAAATAGCAGCCGCAGTTCCTCCACGCTTGGCGTCAGTACAAGGACCTTTAGCAACAAGGCGTTCTACCAAAGTCTAGTAAAGTTCATAGAGAAAACGGAGGATCATGCAATTAAAGCGGCCAACCCTGGAGGGTATTATACAGGTTTATGGTGCAGAGACTCTTCATATATTCTCAAAGATCGGTTTCTATCCGGAAGAACTCAAGAGGTATTGGATCAAATTCTTGTAATTTGGTCTCACCAACTGGATTCTGCTAATGATGACAAGATAATTTTTGGTAGAGGGTCACCGGAAATGGACTTCAAACCAACGATCGCTAGCAAGCAGGTCAAAAAAAGGTTCCAAGGCTCGCTTCCTACATCAATGTACCCTGAACGAAAGATATGCGAAGTCTTTGGGAAAAATCCCGATATAGACTCTACAGCGCTTATGATTTCAACTACGTCATGGATCTTATCAAGGATTGTTGCAAAAAATGTATCTGGTACCTCGCCAACAAAATCATCATCATCACCCCCTAGCCACGATTACTTGAACCAAGTCCAAAAGGTCCTTGATTTTACTATTCCAAGGATGCAGAAGGCTCTGGAATACCTGGCTAACCGCGACATTGACAATGACGGATTGCTTGAGCAGAACCACAACGAAGATTGGATGGATAGTGTAATGAGGGCCGGCAAGATAGTATACAGCCAAGCTTGCTGGATTCTTGCTTTGAGCAACTTCTCTCTTTTTCTGCAATTGCTGAAAAAGCAAGAAAGATCAATAGAACAAATGGTGAAATGGGCAGATACTACAATCAATGCTATAGAAGAAAAGTTATGGTCCGAAGAAGATGGAGCATACATAGATGTACAAGAGACACATCATATCGGCGGGCCTTATAGAACACTTACTCAGGATGTTTCACTATATTTGGTGGCTTTGACAGAAAACACACGTAGGGATAGCCTTTCAATTAATGATTATCACAACAAAAAGAATCTGTTACAGCCACAAATGATACAGCGACTAGCTATGAAGGAAAATGACGTTAGGAGCAATTACAATAGACTAGTTAGGACTTTGGCAACTATTCGCAAAAGAATATGGAAAGAAAAATGGCCTCTTGTAACAGAGGTAGAATTAATTTCGACGGGTCCTTGGCACCTTCAGCCTTATCAATATCATAACCATACTTTTTGGCCCTGGGCTACAGGTATAGAGATGCTTGCGAGAGGTAGATTTGAGCAATTTAAAGAATGCAATATTCTGTTATCTACTCTTGCTGCAAAAGGACATCCTCACATCCATTGCTTTTACGAATGGCTAAACCCGACAAATGACAGCAGTGGAGGAGTGTATCCATTCAGGACAGGAGTATCTGCAGTAAGGATTGCCATCGCTGATATATTAGCAAAAGTAGGGTCAAAAAAGGGCCTCGCCCATGGGATATGACATGAATGTTAAGGTGGAGAGCAATTAGAGTTGCAATCTCAATATGAGACAATTGGTTGTGGAAAGCATCGATTGACCCTATGTTTGCATTCCGTCAGGCCACCACGGGTTCATGTCTCTCTTGCTTTAATAGACTAGAGTCGTATGAAGCTCTGCCTTTCTTAGGTTCTTTAAGAAGCTCAAATTCATTGAACACGAGCTGAC
>JALZFN010000128.1 GCA_030861545.1 Thermoproteota archaeon
GCGTCGCTACAAAAGTGGGCAAGGATTTTCCTGGAGAGCTATTTGAGCTGCTGCAGAAGGAGAAAATCATACTGGGTGAACGGGCCATCGTCGACGCACCAACTACGAGGTTTGACATATTCTCAGACGGAGACTCCCGACAGCTTTTCCTTGATGTCAAATGCAACTCGCTGACCGTTGACGACATCCGGGAGATGAGTCCAGATTGTTGGCTCGTAAGCCCTGTGATTGATGAGCTGCCGGTTAGTGTCCTTGATGAGATCAAGCAGAGCGAGGGCAAAAAAAATTTCATCATGCTCGATCCTCAAGGCTATTTGCGCAAAGTCGATGACAAGAGGAATGTAATACTTCGTGACAGAGTAGACTTAAATCTTTCCGGGATAACTGCCATCAAGGTCGACAGCCAAGAAATGGCGGCTCTTACAGGCGGTCTAAAGGGGCTAGACGGTATGCGGCTCTTACAGTCACAAGGTATAGAATACGTAATATTTACAGAACCTGGACTTTTCCATCTGCTTCACAAGAATAATCACTACTGGATCAGTATGGGCTACATTGGTACACTGGATTCCACGGGCACGGGCGACATACTCTGTGCATCGTTTTCATGCGCCTATATGAAAGAAAAAGACCCAATATGGGCCATCTGTTTTGGCGCTGGGGCAGTTAGGGCGGCTCTCGAAACAAGACGAGTCGGCCTTGCAAAAATCCCATCGATGTCTAGAATAGAGCATAGCGCATCCTATTTTTATAATACCCTTGAGTTCCAGAATCTCTCTTAGCTTTAAATCTGGCTTTAAGAATTAAGGCTATGGTAAAATAACAATGAAAGTTGCGCTTTCAGGTGTTGACTTACGAGATGGAGCGCTCCTTTCCAAAGTCAAAAAGACCCTCGATTCACTAAACGTCAAGACTCAAATAATGAATGACGATTACCATACTGCAAAAGAAGTCGACCTGGTGATGGTGGCAGGGGGCGACCGAGGTATACTTGACTATTTTCACAAAATAGAGACTGATTCCGCACCTGTGCTTGGCATGTATGAGACTGATTCGACGGGCTTCCTGGCCCAGCTTGATGTAAGAGATTTGGAATCTGCCACTTCTCAGATCAGGCGGGGCAACTATTTGGTGGATGAGGTATTTCGCCTTGCTGTAAAAGTAGATGGTAAGCAAGCTGACCCTGTCCTAAATGACGTAGCAGTTTTTTCAAGCAAGAGTGCAACCCTGATGGAGCATGTCTTGCGAATCGACGCTATCGACATCTGGCATGACAAGAGCGACGGCGTTATAATTTCAACGCCCACAGGATCAACTGCATATTCTATGTCCGCTGGCGGTCCCATGGCACTACAAAAGGCAGCGGTATTTTTGGTCGTATCCGTAAACTCTCTCGACAATACTCGCAGGCCGCTTGTTGTTCCAAATCATAGCAAGCTTGAGATCACCGACATCATTAGCCGCTATCATTGTGAAGTAGTACTTGATGGAGGCAGCAGGATCCAGATAAAGAGGACTCTTGAATGCAGCAAACATACATTTCCCGCCCGTCTTGTAAGATTGGGAGGCCATTCATCTGCGGCGTCACTCATGGCTAAGAAGGTGAAGCTTGCCGAAGATATGCTCAAGATGCCACCAAGCGCCAAACTGATATTGAAAACATTAGAGTATGAAGGAGCATTAAGCCAAAAAGACCTCGCATCTAGGACAATGCTGCCCGAACGCACTATTCGACTTTCACTCAGCCACCTCATCAATCAGGGCTATGTCAAAAAGAAGACGTCTCTTAGAGACGCGCGGCAGAGGATATATGAATTGAGAATTTAGGGCTTTGCAGCGGCTCTGACGAATGCCTCAAACACTTGCTCGGGCTTACCCGGCCTGCTGCTGAATTCTGCATGGTATTGCACGGCGAAGTAAAACGTGTGATTTGGTATTTCCAGCATTTCGATTCGTCTGCCGCCATCGGAGTGAGCTGACATCAAAAGGCCATTATTTGATAGAATATCAAGGTAACGTTGGTTGAATTCATATCGGTGTCTGTGGCGCCTCCTTATCGAGTTCAAGCCATATATCTTGGCTGCAATTGTTCTTGGTTGTATAGTTATTTCATGGCTACCAAGCCGCATCGTGCCACCCATATTGTGGATGTCAAGCTGGTCTGGTAGGAAATCAACAACAGGATTTTTTGTATGCGGTTCGAGCTCAGTAGAATTGGCGTCGGTCAGTTGGCA
This sequence comes from Thermoproteota archaeon, assembly GCA_030861545.1. GTDB lineage: Archaea > Thermoproteota > Nitrososphaeria > Nitrososphaerales > Nitrososphaeraceae > Nitrososphaera. Next base: position 2,235 of record JALZFN010000128.1, read on the forward strand.
AACATGCCTAGCAAAGGCTACAATTCCTAGCTGGAACCCGAAACAAATTCCAAGGTACGGGATATTATTTATACGTGCGAAGTTTGCAGCACTGATGATTCCTTCGCTTCCCCTTCTACCAAAGCCCCCAGGTACTAATATCCCTTCAAAGTTTTTCAAGATAGAAAGATTATGCGCAATACCATCTTCGAATTTTTCTGAGTCGATCCAATAGATCTCAACCCTTTTGCCAATGCTCGCCCCAGCATGTGACAGCGCATGGTAAATGCTAACGTAGCTGTCTGGCAGCGTAACATATTTACCTACTACAGCAATTCTTATTGAACCATTGTATTTAGAGAAAGATTCTGCTATTGCTTTCCAGTTCCCCCATTGAAGTGTCGATCTGCGCAGACTGAGTCGTTCGGATATTGCTTTTAGCATTCCTTGATTTTCGAGCACCTCTGGAACCTTATAAATTGAAGGCGCGTCATGACATGAAATTACACAATTCTGTTCCACGCTTGCAAAAAGCGAGATCTTTCGTCTTGCATCGTTACTCAGAGGCGTTTTGCATCTGACAGCAAGGATGTCAGGCTGAATGCCTATCCTTCGCAATTCTTGTACACTATGTTGCGTTGGTTTGGTCTTCTGTTCACCTACGACATCAAGCACCGGTGCCAATGTTACGTGAACAAACAGGGTGTTTGATTGTCCAAGTTCTAGTTCCATTTGCCTGAACGCTTCAAGAAACGGCAAGCTCTCAATGTCTCCAACCGTACCCCCACACTCTACCACCAGAATGTCCAACCTTTCATTGTCTGCAATCTTTCGCACTGCCTTCCTTATTTCATCTGTCACGTGAGGAATTATCTGAACACACTGGCCAAGGTATTTACCCTCACGCTCCGCTCTGATTACATCCATGTATACCCTTCCAGTTGTTATATTATGATCCTTTGTCATGGCTATATCGATAAAACGCTCATAGTTGCCGATGTCCATGTCGCATTCGCCGCCATCATCCGTGACAAATACTTCTCCATGGGCAACAGGGTTCATAGTACCAGCATCATAGTTTACGTATGGGTCTATTTTAACGCATGACACTTTATAACCGGCAAGCTGAAGCAGTTTTGCGGTCGAAGACGTCGTCACTCCTTTGCCGAGGCCGGACATGACTCCGCCTGTCACGAAAATAAATTTAGGGCCACTTTGCGACTTGGACTGCACATCCAGGTTTAGAGGGTCACCTTTTTATTCCTTTTTGGATCCTTCTGCGTTATGTTAATATGAAGAAAATGACATATCCCTCATGTTCTCATAAATGATGCAAGATAGTGACACAAAAAAGCTTCGAGGCCGGTCTGCGATAAAAGCGGCCCATGATGGCATAACTGGCGAGGACGAAGCAAGGCTCGATTCGATAATATCCAATTTGTATAAAGTTAACATCGACGAGGCTGAAGACATCCACTTCAACTACCATGTTGACAGAATACTTAATAGTCTTCTAAGGCGAGGGAGCGAAAAAGGAATAAAAAGTAACATTATAGCACAGCGACTCCAGCACCTCGACATTTCAGCTGCTGCATATCAAGTGGCAAAGGGTAAGCTTATCGAAGCTGCAGCAATCGATGCCCTATTCAGAGCCATCGCCTCTATGGAATATAATACTGACAAACATGATAGGTATGCGAGTTTCTATGGTTAGAAAAATATACATCTAGCTTAACCGTAATTCATGTATAAAGAGAACTCCTTATTGTTCACTTTATCTCGTACACCATTAATTCCATATCGCAGATATGAGAATCAATTCATACTCATTGATATTCAGCCATAGTCTGGAACGACAATGCCGCAAGGCCTATGGTGATCCGTTCATCCTAGCTGGCTGAAATTTAAAGTCATTTTTTGCCACTGAATTCTCTTTTCAATTAAGACGAATATGGCTGGAGTAAGCTTTATTGCAACGATGCTTATAGTGCACGTCTTATTATTGTATCCATCATCGATCAGTATGATAAACTAGATAACGTAGAGGTTCCTCCCTTCGATGTGTGCTATTAAGTCTTTCAGTCTTTCAATCTATTGCATGATGCTGGGGAAACGATGTGATTGATTAGCAAAGCAGGCAGGGTGCTAGTCTTCCCATCCCGGCTCAATTTTGCTATAACTAAATGGATGGATAGTAGTGTTGCCAAAGTTGAGAAGTTGATAGAATCCTTATGTTCATAGCCGTCTTTATGGCTGACCGATGTAGCCTACACTCTTAAAAAATCCTATTAATTCGCTAACGTACATGTTTTCTTTATTTATTTCATACATCACATTCGCATACCTGATCTGGTTTACCCAGCCAATATTTACAAGGTCGGCGATGTTGCTTTTGATATCTTCACGCTTCAAATGCGTTTTCTTATGAAGTCCGTAAATCGTTGTCAGCTTGTTTTCTTCAGCCAACGCCTTCATTATCTTAATTTTGCCAATGCTACCAATCCCAATTTCGATGATTTGCTTGCTATTTATTGCCCTGGTGGACGCCATACTACTTTTCACCCTTGACCTTTCTCATCAATATAGGCTCTAGCTCTGCTAAGGATGCGCCATGAAATCCTATTGCTTTAAGGGACTTAATATCTACGAGCTTCCTTGACTCCAGGTCGTCAAGATAATCTTCAATGTCCATCTTTTTTATGCCCAATTGCTCGGCGAGCTCAGAGGCATAAAGCCGTACATCCTTAAGCTCCACATATGGCTTTTTCTTACCCTTCAACGCGCGGACGAGAGCTACCAGGCTGATAAGATGATTCTTTGAGAGCTGTTCAATTTCCTCGGTCGTTATTGACGGGTGCATGTGGCTGTGTACCTTGCGAACATGGTCAAGCATGACCCTGCCTGTCCCCTGCGATTCAGCAAGGTTACCTGCGTACAATAACAGGTCAAGAGCGTATCTTACATCACTTTTCACCTCCGGTCCGGTTGTGATCATAGCCACTTTGTCTATGACGTCTGAGCCGATTGCCTTTGGATAGAATGCGTAAGCAGCTCGATCCTCCAGTATATCGCTGACTTGTTTTATTGTATACGCATGGAATTCCATTGGAAGTCTTCCAAGCGTACTCAGCTCCGCGGGATCGAGCTTATCGTAAAATTCCATGCTTCTTGCAATGAATATCACTCCTTTGATATTGCACGGCTTATCGGGGTCATACTCATTTAAGCGTGTCAGATCGTAAATAATCCCAGCGTCCTTGCTAGTCTTGATCAGGTAGTCGATTTCGTCCAAGATAATCAATGCATACTGCCTATTTTGTCTCAAATATTGCAACAAATAACGCAACATTTCTTCCGCGCTAAGCCCTTGGGCTGGAAGCTGCGGCGCAATGCGCTCAAGCAAGAATCTGTATATTGCGAACTTGTTGCCGCCCTGCAGCTTCAGGTTGATATATGCAGTTTTTAGTGAAAGCCGGTTCTTTGCAAACTGCTCTTCCAGGACCTTCGAAGACCTAATGACGGTTGACGTCTTGCCGATACCGGCAGAGCCTATAACTTGTAAAATAGTAAGCGGAAACTTGTCAGGGTCTCCCGTTGCATTGGAAAAGGCATGCACTATTTGGTCTATCTCGCGTTGACGATGCGGCAGCTCTTCCGGGACGTAGCGTGGTGATAATTTCGATTTGTCGCGGAAGATCGCACTTTCAGACATTCAGCTATGCTGAATACGGATCTTTCATCAATATATACCTGAATCGTAAGAAAAAGCCAGCAGAACAATTGAATCTGTAACCCATATTAATAATGTGTCTTACGTATGTATGACATGCCTATTGACCCAGACTTTCCAAGAAATCATCAGCCGATTGGCAAACACCAGCATTCAGACGGAGAGCATTTTCATTTTGTATGGGGACCTGGAAGGATAGCAGAAGCGGCAGAAAACGAAGAGGTCAAATCTGCGTATCAAGCAAGAGGAGAAGAAGTAGCCCCTCTAGGCGTTCACGGGACAATGGTAGCTGTAGACTGGGACTCTTGCGTTGCTGACGGTGCTTGCATTGAAGCCTGTCCTGTGCAGGTATTTCAATGGTACAGAACAGAGAATGATGTTCC
>JALZFN010000142.1 GCA_030861545.1 Thermoproteota archaeon
CAACAATGCCGCAGCAGTATCATTCCAGGACCAAGATGCAGATGCAAGCAACACAAATAGCGACGACGGTGCATTCACTACTAACCAAACCGACGTCTGTGCAATAGGCCTAGTCGGAATCATTTGCTGATATAAAGCAAATGGCCTGAATGTAAGTGTGTGTGGTATATAGAGAATATATACGTGCATCCACCCTCTCCTTTTTTCTTTTCCCTCTTCTCTTTTGAGAGAGACATTAAATCTAAATTTAACAAGATAGACTCAATTTTTGACAGATAAGAAATCTTGAGATATCAAGAGCGCTGCTATATGAGAATTTGTGTAGAATATTAACACTTAGCCTTATCTTTGCGGATATGTCTTCTGTTGTGATCATTATGAGAACCAAGAATTCTATACTCAGTTTTTGAGAGCCCCAACAATATAGCCGTTTGATGCTTGATGAAAACTCAATCCTTCCATGTTGGGGCAATACTAAACCTTTCTGCTCAAAGATACGTGTCCTTGGTAAGAATAGTTCTGATGCTCATCGTATGATAACACTACCCTAGTTGCTCTTCTTCTCGTCCCAAGAGACGGATAATTTGCTCCCAGACTCGCTGCTAACCATAGGATCAGATGAGGGGTGATCGAATTTGTTTTATCCTAATACGTAAAGCTTGTAACTGGATCCGGTCTTTCCATCTGTATAGGTCCAGCTAGCGTCATCCACATTCATCTCTGCAAAATTTTGCTTCGTGTCTAATTTTTCGTACATTGATTGGCCTATTACTATCTGCCAAGTTTGTGCAAGTGATATCATCTTTGCAGCCATGCTGATGCTCGAACCCACTATGTCTATATGGGACCGGTCTATGCTCTTGCCATAGAGCACGACTTGCACATCGCCAAAGTCAATAGTCATTTTTACACTTATCTTTGGAAGCCTCCGCGCGCTCAGCTCCGGGTTGATGCACTTTTCGATGATTTCCTTCATGCTCTTTGCACAGTCGATTGCGTTTTTGGATGCGTGGCTGCTGTTGTATTCGGCTGGAAATAGAGCAATTATTGCATCGCCTACATATTTTAGCACATAGCCACCATACTCTGTGGTTAGAAGGCTCATCTCCTGTGAAAAAACATGCAATATCTTGGCAAACTTCTTTGGTGGCAGCTCCATGCTCATCTTGGTCGAGCCGTCAATGTCAACGTAAAGTATCACGACATCGACCTTTTCGTCGACCTTCCTCCTGAGGAAGCGCTTACACGATTCTGTGGAAAGGTCTATCTGAACGCCTCTGTCAAGGGTCTGTCTTACCCTTGCCTGAACTGCATCTAAATTCCCTATTGGAGACAACAAGCCATTATTCACATAGGATTACTACTCCCCCACCATATATTTTGACAATATGGTAATAGGAATGGTTATCTGCACTAGGGCTAACGAGTGATTCAAACTACAACCGCAAATCAAGCTAGCAGAAGAGCACACGTCATGTAAGCAACCTCCACACTTCCGTGGCCAGAGCACGACTTCAACATGCAAACGTTCTACCATATCGTTCATAACTCATTGTGTTGCAGTGCATTGGAGCGTATGGAAGCACTGCCGTATCATCCATTGCTCTTGCGTGTTTTGTGGTGGTACTAAATCGAATAGCGGATTCATAGTCAAGTTACTTATATCATACAGATCAAGGCGATTTAGGAGGATGTCTTCTTTAGCCGAGGACCGGCGAAAGAAAACCGAAGCCAAGACGGTGCTAACAATTAGTGAAGCAGAGCGTCTGGTAGCTGACCAAGTGACTTTCAATCGGCGATCAGAGATCCTGGAGTATCTAAAACTGTTCGGCTACAAACCGGACAGAACCATATTGCAAGTACACATCGCTGGCTTTTTCAACAAGGCACACGGAAAACGAAAGGCGACCGAACAACGAGAGAAATCTTCTAGACGATATGGTGGTACAACCTTTGTTGTCGTCGGCAGGACACATGACCCGTCTATAATGGATCTAGTAATCAAGCCAAAGAACAAAAGAGAAGCAAATCCTGGTTACATCGGCTATCTATGGAAAAACAAGGATCCTCACAAGCGAGCACCGCATGAAATTATCCCGCTGGATTTTACTCCATCTCATATTCGATATCCCGAGGACTGGAAGAATATGTTTGCTACCAAAGGATTCACAGTGGCACTCCATGTGCCTTCAGCATTTGCAAAGGACAAGAATAAGCTCTCAAGGGCGCTTTACAGGATAGGCAAAAAGGTGGATGTTAGGAGCAGGTGGGACTTTATTGAAGAAATCAGAAGTACTGGATACGGGCAGCAGGCACCGACCGAAGATCCCATGAGGATATTAAAAATTAGACTAGCCAAGGGTGAGATTACCCAGCAACAGTACGAATACATGTCGAAGATGCTTATTGTATGATTCCTGTCTCCCCTCCCCCACTCCCTGCAGTATTGCTTCTATTATATACTCACGATGCGACTAAATGTCTGTATGAATTGGTTGAGGAACAAGAGGAGAATTTCTAGCCATGATTTGCTGGAGATGCTAAAGCGTATAGACCGGGCTTATAAATTATTAGAGCTAAACGAGAGGGAGCCAATGATACTTGAAACAGACGCAAAAGAACGGCTGTTTGAGGTGCGTAGCGCCAAATACAAGGATAAGTTCTATAGAGTGGATGAAGACATCAAGACTTGCACCTGTCCTGATTTTAGCTTTCGCTTCCTAAAGTGCAAGCATATCATAGCGGCCGAGTTTGCATCTGGAAGGGCAAGATAGAGCAATGACCGATGTTACTGACCTGGACTGCAGTACTTTGACAGCAAAAGCAGTTCCCTTGGATGTATAGGCCACATGTGACAGATTGGTGTAATAGGAAGAGCCCGGAGGGCAAAAAAATAAATTTCGTGATTATTACTTCTCTTACTTACGAGGGACATAAATATAGATGGACATGCAGGCAAAACTTGAGCCCTATAATGGGTCTGGCAAAAAGGTAGTAGTCTATAACACGTATGCAGATAAGGGAAGACTCCACTTTGACGTCTTCATACCTACTGACAAGAGCCAATCGATTCAGGTACCAAAGGAAATAGACGCTGAGGCAGTACAATACGCAAAAGAATTCCTAGGCATCATAGGCAAGCCCTCCGATGATGTGGCTGTCATCATGTGCGAGCGCTGCCATATAGACAATACTGACCTATATGCTGACGAGCTATGGAAGCTGCCTGGCAAGGATGTATTCATTTGGCCTATGGAAGGGTGTCCAAGACCACCGTCATCGGCTTCTTCCTCCTCCTAAAATTTTTTTGGTATGCATTCCTAAGAATATGAACGTATTATTATTATGGTTTATACTTCGTCCCCGAGTCGCCAACGATCGCTGCTGCTAT
>JALZFN010000149.1 GCA_030861545.1 Thermoproteota archaeon
TTATTAGAGCTCATAAAAGAAACAGCGAATGCAAAGATGACAGATTATTTTTGACTCGTCATTTTTAGCTGCACGGTGTCTTTAACTAGAAGTACTCTTTAACTACGTCTTAGAGTACATTCATACCATCTATTATTATTTAATGTGTTTGACATTATGTCAATGAGTCTTCTAATTGAGGAAGAAGAACAGATAGAGGGAGTGCCTGTATGCGGTGCAAACCTGTCTTCACCTGTAGTCGACAGTGCATACTACATAGATGAGGTCCACTACAAAGTAGGAAATAGGATGTACATTGAGAATGCAGACTAGAAAAAACAACGCCCAGGTTCCTGACATCGACGAAGACCGTGATCTGGAACTAGAGAACATAATAGGGAACCTAATGATAGCGCAGTATCAAGTTGACAAACTGCGCTCTAGGCTGAGCGAACGTGTCGGAGGATACGGCTCCGCCGGTAATAAAAAGGCGTCTGCACACATTTTCAAACACAACGACAAGTGGTACAAGGTAACGCTTAGAGTGGACGAGATGGCCGTAAGCCAGCGCGATATGTCTGATGACATCAAGTAACACTCAAATCCAAGGCACCAAATTTTTTTTCTTAAAATGGAAGGACAAGGCCTGAATTGTCATTGGCATAATGTATAAAATTTAGAGGTACCTGAATTTTTATGCCGCTCTTTTCCACAATAACTTCAACTTCATCAAGGGTATCAGATGCCTCAACCCCCTCGAGAATCTTTATGAGTACATGGATAGATTCATGAGAAATCAAGGCCTCCATAAAAGGTTCTGCTATCCTGACAAAATTGTTGATGCCAGCCTTTGCTTCTTGCTCTGACTGCACGACTAACATTGTTCGATTATGGTACGTAAAATATCCCGCTATCGACCCATCAATAGAACATGCAAAGGCAAAATCGTTTATCACCATATCACGATCGGTAGAATTTGCATATCTAACAAGTGTGCTTAGTCTTTTTCACCGTAGAGAAGCTTCAGCTCTTCAAAGCTTAGCTTGGATCCAGATTGCAGCTTTTTCTTTGCTTCTTCCTTTACTTTGAACAGTGCATCTCTTTGAACGACATAGCCGTACTCCTTTCTTTGCTTACGCCTCATTTCTGACATTGCATCAAGCCGCGCATTGATTGCATCAAACTGTTTAGCAGCAACATCGTATTTGGTCAAATACGATGCATGCTCTGACACTAACTTCCTTTTTGACTCATACAGCTCGTTCAGTGTAATATTTGCTTTATCCATTTTGCCTCGGAGCAAGTTTCGTTCATCACTTAGCTGCTTTATGGCGTTATTGATACTTGCAGATTCTCCTATCAATTGCGAGAACTGTTCTCTTATTGTTCGCGTAGCCTTGATGGCCTCTATTTTCATCGCAACATCCTTTAGCCGAGAAAGTATCTCATCTTTTTCGCGATCACTGTTGTATTCTTTGGCGTTAATTATGGCCTCATTTTTTTGCAGAAGGGTTTGCAAGTCCTCTTCCTTTTCGGAAGGAAGCCGGGCCTCCATCATCGAGAGAAAGTTTTTTGACTGGGAGAGTTTTTCGCTCACTGATAAAAGGTTAGAGTTATACTTATCGATTTCAGACCGTATCTCCTTCATCCTCCCGCTGTCAGCCTCAAGGGAACTTCTATGCTCTCTGATAAGGTCGGCTATTGAGTGTAACTGCTTCCTGTCAATGTCTATGATTTTATCTGTCAGTTCTTTGAGCTCGCCGGCGAGCTTGCGTTTTTTCGCAACGAGTTCATCCCAGCCCAGAGACTCTAAATCTTTCTCCGACAACGCAATATGCCTTGAAGAGGATAATATAAAAATATAACAGCTGTGCAGATTATGGATGATAAGTCTGCACGATTGAAGATGACTAAAACACCAGAATCGTTATGCTTCTACTAGGATAACCTACAAATGGAGACTCGAGATTACACGATTGATGATTCCCCGCCCCCTCCCCCTCCAGTGCGTCATTCATTATATAGTTCCTTCAAAAACTAGAGTATAATGACCAATACGACAAGAAATGTGGCAGAATTGGAGATAGAAGATATAGAAGGCATTGGGCCGACCACAGCCCGCAAGATGAAAGAAGCAGGAATAAGTTCAGTTATGGAGCTAGCAACAGCAATACCAGAAGAGCTTGCTACAGATTTAGGCGGCTCAAAAGAAACCGCTGCTACCTTTATCATGGCAGCGCAAAAGCTGCTAAGAGAGAGCGGCATACTTGACAATGAATTTACTACAGCAGATGTTGAGCTTGAAAAGAGAAAGTCTCTTTTGCGCTGCAGCACTGGAGCAAAAGCTCTGGATGAATTGTTGCTTGGAGGCATAGAGACTCAAGCAATCACAGAGTTTTATGGCGAATTTGGAAGTGGCAAATCGCAGATATGTCACACTCTATCCGTCTCTGCGCAGCTGCCAGTGGAAAATGGCGGGCTTGGAGGTGGAGCCATACTGATTGACACTGAAGGAACATTTAGACCTGAAAGGGTGGACCAGATAGCAAGAGCAAGAGGTCTAGACCCAAGCGAAATACTGAAGAAAGTGGCAATATGTAAAGCTTACAACAGCAGCCACCTTGAGCTAATAATCAAGTCAATGGGCAAATACATTGATGACTTCAAGGCCAAGATGATAATAATTGATAGCATCATTTCACTCCATCGTGCTGAATTTGCAGGCCGAGGAACACTGGCAGACAGACAGCAGCGCCTTAACAGCATCATGCACAAGCTAGTGAAGATCGCTGAGATTTACAATGTAGCAATTGTTGTTACAAACCAAGTTCAATCGACACCCGACACATTCTTTGGAGACCCGACCCGACCGGCAGGCGGAAACGTAATTGGACACGCATCAACATACAGAATATATTTGCGAAAGGCTGGCAACGACAGAATAGCCAAGATAATCGACTCACCTTACCATCCGTATTCTGATGTCAGGTTCACTGTTAACGAAAAGGGCGTTGACGATACTGAATCAGAAGCGCCAAAAAGAAAGACATCAAGGGAAAAGGACGAGGACTAGATCAGAGAAAAGAATTTCTCTACCTCTTTTAGTTTTTCCAAGTCTCCGCAGTATTTTATCATCTGTGATAATTTATCGTGGGCTTTTCCGCTTTTTATGGCTTCATTTGCAATTTCAATACCTTCATTAAAATTGAGGGCAATGTTAGCCACTACAAGTGCGGCTGCAGCATTAAGAATTACGATATCCTGTTTTTCCCTGTTGGCCTTGCCGTAAATTGTCTGCAGGGTAAACTTAACTGAATCTTCCCTTGAGTTCACTGCGAGCTGCTCTGGCTTGGCCATATTAATCCCCAGAGCGTCTGGATGCAGATGCATCTTTTTTATTGTATCTTTCTCGCTTGAAACCCAGTAGATGTCGTTTTCGCAAGTGTTTGACAGTTCATCCAAACCATCAAAAGCATGCACTATCATCGCTTCTCTAACATATCCTTTGCATACTTCAGAGAATACTTGCAGAAGAGGGAGCTCGAAGACTCCAATGACTTGGCCTGAGATGTTAGTGCACGGGTTACTTAGGGGACCTACTTTATTAAATACAGTATGAATCCCAATGATTCTTCTTACAGTGGCGACATTCTTCATTGATGGATGGAACACTGGCGCAAAGAGAAATCCTATGCCGATTCGTTCTATGCATGACTGAACCTTTGCAGGTGAGCTGTTTAGGTCAAGCCCGATGTACTCAAAGAAGTCTGCACTCCCGCAGACCCCAGAGACTGATCTATTACCATGCTTGGCCACTTTAGCACTGGCAGCAGATGCCACTATTGCTGCTGCAGTGCTAATATTAAATGACTTTATAAAATCGCCCCCAGTCCCGCAAATATCAACAAGTCGTCCGTTTACGCTCGGCGTTATCTTAACTGCATGCCTTCTCAAAGAAAGAAGAACCGATCTGAGCTCGTCGGCTGTTTCGCCTTTCATAGCAAGAGCGACAAGAAAAGCGGCGATAGATGAGTCAGGAGTCACACCACTGAGGATTCCATCAAATGCATCAGAAATTTCATCAGATGACAACTCGGTCCTTGCAACCAGTTTTTTTATGGCAGACTGCAATCTGGTCGACACACTCATCTTTTCACCATTGATATAAAATTGAGCATCATCCTGCGGCCCTCGCCTGTCAGGACAGACTCCGGATGGAATTGAACGCCTTCTATCAAATGCTGTCTATGCCTAATGCCCATTATCTCGCCATCATCTAGAGCTCTTGCAGTAATTTCGAGGCTTGTTGGAATGGTATTGTGGTCCGCCACAAGTGAGTGATACCTGGTGGCCTTGAAGGGATTTGAAACATCCTCAAACAGCTGATCGGCTGTATACTGTATGAGGCTTGTCTTGCCATGCCTGATCCTGCCAGCATTAATGACTTTGCCACCAAAAGCATGGACTATGCCTTGATGTCCAAGGCAAACGCCAAGTATAGGCACCGCAGGTCCCAGTTCTGTGATGATATCTGTACATACACCAAAGTATCTCCGATCCGCCGGGTGTCCGGGGCCTGGAGATATCACTATTGCGTCAGGATTCATATTCCTGACATCTCTTACTGTTAGGATATTATTTCTTAAAACTATGGGTTCAGTTGCTAGCTCTCCGAGCAACTGCGCAATATTATATACAAAAGAATCGTAGTTGTCAACGACGAGTATTCTCATTTAGAATCCCCACTTGAGAGTAGCAAATCATCTATAACAAATTGACAGCAGATGCCAAAGACGACCGCCTTCTTGCATTGACCTCGATCGTGTATACCCCTTTACTGTATTTAAGTTTAGTGCGTTGATAATAATGTGATAAAAAAATTTAGGAATATATATAATACATACAAACTATTTCCATCTTGCTCATATACAGTTAGAGTGATTGGTTTTGGTCAGAGTCTTCATAAATGGTTACGGAAACATAGGGAGACGTCTTGCAAGTGCGCTTGCAGCCGACAAAGAGATCCAGCTGGTTGGGATTGCCAAATATAGCATAGATGAAAAGGTCAAAGAGGCACTAGAAAACCGGTATAATGTCTATGTGCCAAAGGAAGCAATCGGTACCTTTAAGCAAGAGGGCTACAATGTCGCAGGTCCAATTGAGGAGGCAGTCATGCAGTCCGAGCTCGTCGTAGATGCAGCAAAAGAAGGAGCTGGATACGACAATAAGAAGAATCTTTATGAGCCAATGCACAAGCCGGCTATTTTTCAAGGAGGCGAAGACAGGACTGGCGAACGAGCAGTAGCAGATATGATCCACAATTCCCGTGTCAACTATGAAAAGGCAGCAGGTAAGACTTATGTCATACAGGGTAGCTGCAATGTTTCCGGCATTGGCAGGATCATGCAACCACTAATTCAGAAGTTTGGCAGTAAGATTAAGAGGTTTGATGTTGAGCTCGTCAGAAGGTGGGCAGATCTTGAAGATACCAAGGCCGTCAAGGATTCAATAGAATGGGATAAGAATCCCCATCACCAGGATGATGTGAAAGATTTTATCCCAAATACAAACCTCTATGTCGACGCTTTTAAGGTACCTTCAAGAATGATGCACTTGCATCACATGTTTGTGCGATTTAGCGATAGAGCGCCGATCAGGGATGATATACTGGAATGCTTCCGAGACGAGTTTGGAGTGGCGATTATCAGCTCGGCCAAGGGGACAGGCGATATTAGGAAAAAGGCGCTTGAGCTCGGCTTTCCTCATGGTGACACCAATATGGTCCACATCCATCAGGATATCTTGAGAGTTCAGGACGACATAGTAAAGATAGCGTACTCTGATGACCAGACTGGAATGGTAATTCCTGAAAACTTTATGCTTATTCAATCCATGGCATTTAGACGACCTCGGGACGAAGCGATAAAGAGAGCCGACAATCTTTTTCAAATGAGTAAAAGGCGCGAGATAATAGAAGAGGAATTTAAGTAAAGATGTTCAAATTTTGGTATTACATGCATTCCGTATTGACTGATTTGACAATGGAATAAATATTATTAGCTTCATTCGCTCACAGGCTTCACTGTTTCTTTGAGTTCGAGACACCTCCCATTTTTTGGGAAATTCGAAGGGTCATTTTTTGTCTTTTACCCTGGCTTTCGACACTTCAAAATATTTGTACGGGCTAAAGCCTAGAGGACAGATGCCGTAATATTTTGTACAATAATATTGAGATGCATGTGACTATACGCTAGATATCTCTGGTTAGAAGCCTGCTTCGATAAGATGAATATCACTGCCAACTTTTTGTACACTGGTTTTTTCGAAAAAATCAGTGTTCTTCGTCAGACGAGAAGCCGTGAAAAGGTACTCTTTAACAGTGGCAATTTGTATGATAATATCGATTGTCCAACAGTAGTCCCGGAGGCACTATAACAATATTTTCATGAACCTAAACTGTAATATTTTCGTTACCACAATAATCATAGGCATAGATAGAAGAATTCAAATAGTGTTTCAGGTCACGCTAATTCTGTTGGAACAGGTGCAAAGAAGTAAAGAGTGCGCTCTCTGCGGTGCCAAACTTCCAGCCAAAAGCGAGGTTAACATTTGTAACGAGTGCATCAAATGTGCAGACTGCTGCGTCGGCCTCGAAAGATTGAACGACTAAGACTACTCAACCATTTTGAGTGTATCAGTTATAGTGACAATACCTATTACATGACCCTTTTCGCTTACAAGTATGCATTTCGCAAACCTCACAAGTGGAATAAGCGCCTTGGCTGGCGTAGAGATGTCCACTATTGGAGGCGGAGCTTCCATTACCTGAAAAACAAGCAGATTTCTTAGATCTTTTTCGTCCTTTTCTACCATAACCTTTGCAAGCCCGTCCTCTGTGAGTATTCCCACAACTCGCGACAGGTCGAAGACGGGGATCTGGCTTATTGAGTTGACACGCATAGTATCTATTGCCTTATGAAGCTTCTCATCTTTTTGGACTGATATAAGTCGGCGGCTGCAGATGTCACCTGCCTTCATAGATGTACGCCCTTCCAAAGAGCTCAAGATTTCAAAGATCTTACGCGCAGTTTCATAGCTTGGCTTGCATCTGCCTGACTCGATTTGATTTATCATTGATGTGCTTATCCCTGTCAGAGAGGCCAGCTTTCTTTGAGTAATTCCAAGCCTTATCCTTGCCTGCTTAATATATTCGAGTCTTGGAAGCATCTCTTCCGCTCTCTACATTCGTGCTTTCGCACTTATAAGCTACTGAGAGCTTGATAGCCTTATATTATGTGCGGACAAATTTTTCTTGTTACAATACGCAATGGCAAATGATGGGAACAGCAAGTGGGATTCAGTCAAGCGATACAAGCTTACAAAGACAATAAACGAACTGTCAAGTATATCGGGACATGGTACAGAACTTGTCACGGTATACATCCCATCGCGTCGCCCAATTTTTGATGTCATCGCACAGCTACGCAATGAGGCAGGGACTGCCTCAAACATCAAGTCAGATCTTACTAGAACCCATGTCCAAGATGCCCTGAGTAGAACAATTGAGCAGCTTAAGTTATTTAAGGAACCTCCAGAAAATGGACTTGTAATATTTTGTGGTGCCATTCCAAATGAAAGAGGAATTGGAAAAGAAAAGATCGAGATATATTCAGTGATACCACCAAAGCCCGTTCAAATCAGCCTTTACCGATGCGACGATCACTTTTGGACAGAGCATTTGAAGGAGATGATGAAAGACGACAAAGTAGTTGGAATCCTATCAATAGACACCCAGGAGACGGGAATCGGCATACTCACTGGTGACCGGTGGGAGGTGATTGATTCGCTCACTTCCGGAGTAGCAGGCAAGCACCGGCAGGGCGGCCAGTCTGCAAGAAGATTTGAAAGGTTACGGGATAATGAGCTCAATGAATATTACCACAGGGTCGCAGAACATGCCAAGCAGGTATTTATCGATGACTATAATGTCAAAGGCATAATTGTTGGAGGCCCTGGTCCGACAAAGGAAAATTTTCTAAGAGAGGAGTATCTTGACTACCGCCTACAAAACAACATCATAGCAACGCTTGACGCATCATATTCAGGTCAGGAAGGCGTGCGCGAGCTAATTGAGAAGGCGCAAAAAGAAGGCATCCTACAAGAATATCGAGTCATGGAAGAAAAACAGCTAGTCAAGAAGTTTATGAATGAAGTTCACTCTGGCCGAGGTCTTGGAATATACGGTATTCATGACGTGGTGAAAGCGTTGGAAAGCGGCATTGCCGATCTTGTAATAGTCACAGACGATGTCACGTACGCCAGGATGGAGATCACGTGCAAGACCTGCAAGAACATCCAGGCAGCAATAGTAGACAAGTCACAGGTCATTTCCACCAAGCAGGAATACCTTTCAAAGCCGTGCCCGTCCTGCCATGGAAGTGACCTCGAGGCTATTGAGAGGGATATTGTGGACTACTTGAACGAGCTTGCCATAATGACGGGGTGCAGGCTTGAAGTCATTTCTAGTAAGACCGAAGAAGGGGCACAGCTTGCCAGCCTTGGAAAGATAGGCGCGATTTTGCGCTACAAACCTATGTAGGATTGCATGAGCATGCCGAAATGTCCTTAAAGCAGCCAGTACATACAACGAATGTATCACAACCCCTTGGCGTGCAAGCTTCAAAGGTTCTAGAATCCCTACCGCAGCCACATTTTTGCATGAGTAGTAAGCGCGTAGCAAAGAATATCTAGCTTGCGGATGCCCCACAATGTTTGAAATTTTCAGAAACGAAAAATGATGTTTCCCTATAACTGCACCAAAAGTACAGCTACTGGCATTGAACCAAAAGGATGCCGCTTACACATCATTTTGGTCCCTGGCTCTCCATCATATGATTTACCTAATTAAAGACTGCAACGGCGTAACTCCATAAACTTCATTGTACTTGAGCCGGTGAAGGCATCCATTGATGAGAATAATTCGGTAATAGTAAGACAAACCACTCATCTGCAGCTTTCATCTGCAGCTTATTAACATAAATCGCCTCCCTGGAGAACTGGCTTGCATCACCACTCCTTACGAAGTACTTAATAATATCATCTGGTGGCACTCCGCGTAATAATATCGCTTGAAATTCGTCAAATGATAAAGGTACCTTGACAAATATTAAATAAAGGCAGACAAATATCAGCACTTGAATAAATGCCTGCTCAAATGAAGGTTCATCCGTCCTTTTTCAAGGAATTTGCCACAAAAACCTGGGTATCTCCAACAGAGGTTGTCAAGGAGCTTATAGAGAATGCCTTTGACGAGGATGCAACACGGGTTCTTGTTACTATCCTAAACAATGGTTCAATCGTTATTGAAGATGACGCAGGAATGGATCACAACGCGATGGAAAGGTTTCTGCTAT
>JALZFN010000165.1 GCA_030861545.1 Thermoproteota archaeon
CTTCTTCCGTTTCAGATGTGTATCGGTTTTTCTAAATAGTATTTGTTATTATACTTTTCTACCTGCTCAGTCTTTCAAGGGACATCTTGATCTCTTCGCAGCGCCACGACATCTCGCTGAGCTGGTCAGCAGTCAGATTAGACTCCCACCTGTCTAAAACCGATTTGCAGATCTCTGAAGCATTATATATTATTGACCAATATGGATGGTGCTCTGCCGTGGTATATGCGAGTTCTAATGCCTCGGCAAGACCTGAAGCTGCTCGCTTGATATAATCAGAGCCTTCACTATAAATTCTAACAACACCAGCTTCTCTATCGACGCTAATAGACATATTACTTCCCTTGTTCTGAAGCTCTTCGAGAAGTGATTTAAGTTCATGCAAGACATTGTCGATGCTTGACATCTGATAATAATGTCATGAGTGCATGCGTAATTTAATTCAGTAATTGAATAGCCGCTGGTGTTCCGCCATCATGCATCTATTATAGACGACAGAAATATCATTTTCCTTGGCCATCTTCTCTGCTTCCTCGTTGTAGATGCCTTGTTGCATCCAAATTACTTTGATGCCGTCCTTCTTCAATGCGTCTTCGACCACACTGGGCACATCCTGGGATGGCCTGAAAACATCGACAATGTCTACTCTGTCTTGTATGCTACTGACCGTAGCATATGATTTGCGTCCTAAGATTTCTGTCGTAGTTGGATTCACGGGGATAACATTGTAGCCGTGATCGATGAGGTACTTTGGTACATAGTGGGCTGCCTTGTCCTCGTTCTTCGACATTCCAATTACTGCAATATTTTTCAGTGTATAGAATCCTCTTATTTCATCGTCGGAGTGCGAGTCCTTTTCCATAGTAATTAATTCTGTCTATACATTATTTAAACAGGCTAGGAGCCGATCATACCCGGCAGCTTCCATGGAGTACGATAGAGCTGTACTATCCTGATGCTTGGCTCAGCCGTAACGGTTACTTGGTCAAGTTGCACATCCTCAGGGGGCGAAAGAGTTTGAGTCTCGCCTGGCTGCAGTATCTCTATTGGAGGCTCACTTTTGTTGCCATAGTCGACAAGCACATTTGAGAGCGGCAGCCTGCCGGTATTCTTAATCACAACTCGTGCATTTGTAAAGAGTGATTGCTGGTCTTTGAGCGCATCCACACTCAGATCATAATCTTTTGTAGGAAGAGCAGAAGCAAACATTGCGACAAGGGCGACTGCAATTATACCCGCCGCAATTATCACAATGGGTGCTAAGCGCATTGAGAAGAGAATGCAGTTCAACAATATTTAAGGAATTATCATTACTATCGTTATTCACCTTTCATCTGTACTCTTGACTTGAACATTGGACGTATGCCAAGTGGTGCATAATTACCAGTCGAGCATGTAAAGCAGAGTTCTTCTTCAGGCATGCCTATTGCCTCTGCGAGCGCAGCAGTGTCATTGTATCCAACGTAGTCCGCTCCTATGGCCTGCGCAACAGATGACCCTACCTTGTTACTTGATTCCTCGGTAACACCACGCTGATATGCTATCAATTCATCTTGTGAGGGAAAGTCAATGCCGGCATAGCATGGATAACGTATTGGAGGATAAGTAACTATAAGACTTACCTTACTTGCCCCAGCCATCCTAAGTGTCCTAATAATCTCGGCAGAGCTTGTGCCTCTCACTATACTGTCATCTATGATGACCACATGTTTACCCTCGACGACTTCGGGGATTGGAATTATACCTTTGTTTATTTCTACTCTGTTGCTTTGATATGGCTCAATGAAGCTGCGCATCGAGCCCTTTTTGCTGTACCTGTTCTTAAGCAACCCTTCTTCAAAGGGAAGCCCAAGTTCTTGGGCATAGCCCAGGGCCGCCGGGCGCGCCGAGTCTGGAACCGGGACAACAACATCTGCACTTGATATGACAAATTTTCTTGCAAGGAACTGCCCTATTCTCTTCCTTGCAGCGTAAATGTTGATACCTTCCATTACACTAGAAGGATGCGCAAAATACGTATATTCAAATGCACAGTGGGCATGTGGCTTTTCGTTGGCAAACTGCTCTGAAGTTATACCACTTTTACTTATCTTCAGGATTTCACCTGGCTCAACATCGCGTATGAGTTGTGCTCCGACTGCTGCAAGCGCGCATGACTCTGAAGCCACTATGTAGGTATTGGTTTCTCGATGGTGTCCAAGTACTAGCGGCCGGAAGCCGCGTGAGTCACGGGCCGCATAGACAGAGCCATCGTCTGTCAGAAATGTGAAGCAAAAAGAGCCAACCATCTCTCCCTTCAAAATATGTATCGCCTCTGCCATGTCTTCTTTGTCGGTTAAGTGCATTACAAGGCGCTGAGCTGCCACTAGGGTGTCGCTCATTGTTTGGGGGGTAAAGCTGCAGCCCCCGACCATGCCTGACAGCTCTTCGACATTAGCAATTGTGCCATTATGTGCAACACAAAGATCTTTTACCTTGAGAGGCTGGGCGTTTTCAAGTGTACTCTTGCCAAGGGTGGAATAGCGTACATGTCCGATAGCGGTGTGTGACTTGTACTTGTTGGTCAACCTCTGAAAATCTGCTGCCGCAGAAGAGACAAGTCCTAGCCTTCTGAATGGCGGCTTGTGAGGAACTGCTATGCCCCACGCTTCCTGTCCACGGTGTTGTAAAGCACGTAAAGAATCTATGGCAAAAGGTATGACGTTCCGCTCATCAAGCGAAAAGATCCCAATTACGCCACAGTTTTCATGAACCAATGCTGCCACTCCCCCGATAGAATAGTTGAGCATCAAGCTTTTAAAAATATATCTTTATCATAGCTACATTGTTTTTGTAAGCAAGTCAAACTTTGACTTCAACTGCTTCAAAGGCAGCTCGATTACTTTTTTCTTGGCCTTTACAAATTCGAGATTTGTACCAACAGTCTCACCTATTTGTGCAAACGGCACGCCTAATTCCGATAGCAATCTGCACACATTATCTGGGTCCTTTGTAGCAATAATATACCGGGAATGGGTCTCGGAAAAGAGCAGTTCGTCTGTCCTTTTGCAGGAGCTTGGAAATAAGTCAAGATAAACTTTGAGACCGACAGAGCCGGCTATAGCTATTTCGGCAAGTGCGACGGCGATGCCTCCCTTCGAGCAGTCATGGGCAGAGCTTACAAAGCCGGCCCTTACTAGATCCAGCACTGCAGTCCTGTTCTGCTTGTCATTCTTTAGATTAACCCGAGGAACCATTCCGCCTGTTATTTTATGAAAATACTCAAGGTACTCTGAACCCCCCATTTCAGGGTGAGTATGCCCAATGACAAAAATCGAGTCATGAGCTGATGGAGCCATTTGCATGATACACGACTCACTTTCAATAAGGCCGAGAGTGCCTATGATAGGCGATGGCTTGATTGGACCCTTGGCAGTTTCGTTGTAAAAGCTAATCTTCCCGCCCACCACTGGAATTTCCATGAACCTGCAATAGTCGACTATGGCGTTTATTGTCTGGACAAATGTCCAGTAAACATGTGGGTCTTCTGGGCTTGCAAACTGCAAGTGGTCGACCACCCCTATAGGCTCTGCCCCAGTACAAACCACATTTCTGAACCCTTCGGAGAGAACGCCTAGAGCGCCTTGGTATGGGTCAAGGTAGCAGTGCTTGGAGTTACCATCCAACTTTACTGCGAAGAACTTACCGTTGTCAAGCCTCATTACTGCTGCGTCAGCTGCCCCCGGTTTAACCACTGTCCGTATCCCTACCTCGTGATCATACTGTTGATAGACCCACTGCTTGCTTGCTATTGTCGGGTTTTCCAAGAGTGTAAGCAAGACCCTATCGAGGTTTGCTGGTTGCTTTGCTTGCCTGACCGTCCTCAGCCTATCCACGTACGGGGGCCGCTTAGCAGCCCTATCTGCAAGTGGTGCATGAGCAACCAAGTGAGAGGGCATTTGCACAAGTGACTTGCCTGAATGCCTAATTACGAGGTCTTGGTGTTCCTCCACGATGCCTAGGATCGAATGCTTGATTCCGTACTTATCAAGAATTGATTCCAGTTTTGACAGTCTTGCTCTGTCAGTAATGTAGAGCATGCGCTCTTGCGACTCCGATATCATGAGTTCATTTGGCATCATGCTACTTTCCCTAGTATGGATCTTTGTCAGCTCTATGTCAAAGCCCTTGCCAAGATTATCCGATGTCTCAGATAGACAGCATGCTAGTCCTCCACCGCCCAAATCCTTAATACTCTTAAGAGTACCACTTTTGACCGCCTCCATCGTTGCTTCGAGCAACAATTTTTCAAGGAACGGATCTGGAATCTGTACTGCTGATCTGTCCTCCTCTTCAAGAGCCTTTGACGCAAACGAGGAACCCCGTACGCCATCCCGGCCCGTGGGGCCGCCAGCAAGTACTATAATGTCGCCAACATCGGCCTGGTTTGTAATAATGTCTTCTTTGCGCCCAAAGCCTATCGACGCGACGTCGACTAAACAATAATCCTCAAACGATGGGTCAAACTCGACCTCTCCTCCGATAGTTGGAATTCCGATGCAGTTGCCATAATCCGCAATACCCTTTACGACATTCTTAAAGAGCCACCTTGCCTTGCCAGCGGACTTGGTATCGCCTATTATTGGTGCGAACCTCAGGGCATCAAGAACAGCAATTGGGCGAGTTCCCATGGACATAATGTCACGTATTACCCCACCCACGCCAGTCGCGGCGCCACCAAACGGCTCTACTGCGGAGGGATGATTATGACTTTCAATGTGAACTGTCAGGATATAGCCATCTCCAACGTCAAGGACTCCAGCGTCATAACCCGGCCCCAATATGACACGCTTCCCTTGGGAAGGCAACAGCTGTAAATATTTTCTAGATGATTTGTATGAACAGTGTTCTGACCATTGAGCACCAACAATGTCCTGCTCTATCTCGCTTGGCCTCCGCTTTAGCATTTCTTCAAGGTATCTCAGCTCGTTCTTAGTGAGGACTTTCATCTAGGCTGTCGCCTTTTGCTTCAGATTTGACACAAGTGACAATAAAATTCTAATGGCATCATTGTTAGTACTCCTACTGCCATTAACTGTGAGGATCGCTTCGCTTGCCCTCTCCGGATGAGGCATCATACCCATCACGTTTCCCTTTTCGTTACATATTGCTGCAATCATATTAGTGGACCCATTAGGGTTGTCACCGGCGTATCGCAGAACAATCTGGTTCTTTTCCTTCAATTCCTTCAATATCCTGCTGTCGGCTATATAGCGGCCTTCGCCATGAGCAATAGGGATGCTGAACTTCTCCTTTATTGCAAACTCAGTTGTAAACGGGGTCTTATTGTTTATGACCTCTACCTTTGTCCACCTGCAGACAAATCGGAGCGACTCATTCATCAAGAGGGCACCAGGCAACAGTCCTGACTCAACTAGAATTTGAAATCCATTGCATATTCCCAGTATCGGCACGCCATCCTTTGCCATCCTTTTTATCTCCTGTACTATCGGGCTTTGGGCAGCAATTATGCCAGCGCGGAGTCTATCGCCAAATGCGAAGCCACCAGGGATTATCATTGCGTCATAGTTGCTAATGTGATCTTTAGCGTGCCAAATAAAATCGGCCTGCATACCTATTACCTTACTCAGAACATGGTAAACGTCGCGGTCACAGTTGCTGCCAGGGAAAACAGCAATTCCAATTCTTCCTGCCATTACTTTGCAAGAAAAGCTTGCAAGAACTTCTATTAATATCTTCATCTTAGTAAATTTTTCATGATCGTGGAGAACGCTACAGTATTGTTTTTATCACTGGTTGATTCTGGAAAAATTACACATGGCAGCTACTGTAGTCCGCGACATCATGACAAAGAACATAGTGGTAATAGACCATGACAAGAACGCCGTCGAGGCTGCCAGGATCATGACGGAAAAAGGCATAAGCTCACTCTTTGTAGTTAAAGACAATAACCCTGTTGGCATCGTGACAGAGCGCGACTTTATTAAAAAAGTATGCGCAAAGGGATTAGCTGTGGATCAGGTAAAGATGGGCGATATCATGTCAAAGATACTAACAACTGCAGGGCCTGAGACTCCAATTGAAGTTGCAGTCCAGAGAATGGTAAACCACAAGATACGTAGACTGCCTGTAATGGAGAATGGCAAGCTTGTAGGGATCATAACAGTCACTGACTTGGCAAAACATTTGAGGACTACATTGCTGCTAGAAGGTGCACTGAGCGACTCAAACAGCTTTGACAACATGATTGCGACTATGGATCGCGACAGGTATTAAGAAAATATAATGAGAAATCTTCACTACACCGAATAATTATATCTATATCAATATCAATAGATCGCCTTGCAACGAAATAGTCCAATCGGCATTGTCATGAAATAAAATGATTAATTTTTAGTCCCCAAGTGAGCAATAAATATTGATAAAATAAACTCAGAGGCGAAATAAGACGTAGAACTGGCACGTCCCATAGTCTCACTAAGATCCTTTAAGGCAAGCGGTGCAACGTAGAAGAAGAAAGGTTATCCAATGACAAACACTGTAGGAAAGATCAAAGACTTTTAAACGCTCCTCTTATTTTGTGTCTTGGTTATTGTCTTAACAGTGCAATTGCTGACAACCGGGTTGAATATGCGTAGCTCTTCGCATAGCTTTTTCACAGTCGCTTCAGCATTCCTTTCTGTTCTTGAATTCACGACCATTTTTAGCATCTTTGCAGACCTAACTGATTGTACGTTGGAATAGCCGCCCTTCACAACTAGATCCCTATGTATCGTTTCGCCCTCAGGATCATTGATGAAGGGCTTATTTTCAATCACTACGTGGACCATAAACTTTGGCATAGGTTACTCCAGTGCCATGCTTTTTAAAAACATTATTTACAGGAACCTGCCAAATACCCTCGTAAACAGCAAGAATGTTCCTATCGAGGGCGGTGCCAGACCTAAAATGAATATACTTGGGGCAACATCGCCCGGAATGTTGGTTGCGTTGATGGCTACTATCACCAAGAAGAATGAGATAAGCAAGGTCACACCAAAGAACAGCGCAGCAGCTATCATGTAACCTGAGAGCTTGGCGTTTTGCCATCTTGTAGGTTCAGGAGCAGTAGATTCCAAGGACTTAATAGAGAGATCTTTAGGCCGTTCATAATCTTTTTGCAAACGTGGAAAACGCCGTTTAATTAATAAAACGCACTGTGACTAGACCGCCTGAGGTCATGTAGCTCAGCCTGGTCAGAGCGGCTGACTTGTAAACCTTGTCAAGAAATCAGCAGGTCGTGGGTCCGAATCCCACCATGACCTCTTTAACGACATATGGAATTAAACGAATACGGGACTCATACAGGGCTGCCGGTATACCATAATAATCTATTCACAAGCTCGTGATTTATTCCACTTGAGCCATCTCATAAATCGAGAAGGTAAAGGATGAGGTCAGTCCTAGCATCTATGAGATCGTTTTAGGCTGAGGCTCCGGATCCTTTGGTATCTTGAAGGGAGTTGTTTTACAACAACAGCTCTGCAATAACCAAGAATTAAGGCGAGACTTCAGAGTTCGCAGTAACTATTAGGCAGTGATCCACTAAGCCGCAAATTCGAGCTTTTGTTGCATGTGGGTAGGCCAAGGATCGCTCTGAGGCAGTACCTCTTTTGGAATAAGTGAGAGCAGAATTGCATCTTGACCTATACAAAATTCACTCGCAACATTTACCCCAGTCCCGCTTTTTGGCTGCAGCTAGAGGGCAAACGATCAGTTTTCACGCCATAGGGCTTTAGTCTTGGCCAGCGCGATAAATCCTACTAGGTATGCAATTTGTATTGCAAAGCCAAACCCTAGGGACCAGTCGGTTGGTGTTGGCATCCCCATGACATATTGCAACATCAGCGATGCGTGCGTTGTAGGCAGGGCATATGCAAGAGGCTGTAGCAAGTCTGGCATTCTGTCTATTGAATAGAACACCGGCGGCAACACTGCCAGTATTACATTTACAAACGATATCACCTGCGTAGCATTTCGCATATGCAGCATGTGAGACGACAGGAAAAACCCCATCGCTGACATAGCCCCCCAGATCAACAGTATTGTTGCCAGAAGTAAAGGGACGCTGAAGACTGAACCAAAATACACAACAAGCGTTGCTAGCACTGCAAGCGCTGGAAGGCCGAATAGCAGTTCTGACAGCGCAAGTCCTACCATATAGGTCAATGGCGATACAGGCGACGCGACAAATACATCCTGCACCTTGTACTCTGTTTTATAGAATGAAATGTCTTGGCCAAGCGCAAGGCCATAGCCTACTAGTGCCATCACCAGGCTCCCAGCAACCGCAAAATGAATGTATTGGCCGCCACTTATTACAAAAAGCACGAACAATAGCGAGAATGGGCTTATTGCAGTAAACACTAATGACATGGGATTTCTTCTTAACCAAAGAACACCTGTCATGTATGCGATCAAGAGTGCTTGCCGTGCGGGCAACATTTTAGTCTCTGCCATTTTGACCATCTCTGATGCCATTGCCCATGAGGTAGACAAAGACATCGTCAAGTGTCACATGGGAGACACTAAAGGATAGGTTTTTTCTCAATGCAAGCTCAGATAGCTCGTGTACTGCAGATTCGAAAGTAAATATGCGGAGCATGCCGGCACCAGTGTCAACCACCTGTCCATATGTTTTCAAAGTGTCGACGTCAAGCCCGTCACGGGCTATGTCTACCCGAATATTTTGTGGAATCACCTTTCGCAACTCCTGAACAGTGCCTTGGGCAATAATCATTCCTTTATCAATAATGACAATATAATCAGATAGGATCTCAGCTTCGTCCATGTAATGTGTTGTCAGCAGAATCGAGCCGCTCTTGCTTTTCCAATCCTTAATAGCCGACCAGACCTGTCTGCGCGAAACTGGGTCAAGGCCAATAGTAGGTTCATCTAGAAACAATAACTGCGCGTCGCTTGCCATTGCCATTGCGACAAGGATCTTCTGTTTCATCCCTCCTGACAAGTTCATTGCAGGGCGATCTCGGGCTTCGTATATCTCAAGCTTACGTAGCATATTCTCTGTCTTGTCTTTTGCTACTTCTTTGCTGTCTCCCCTTATCTGAAGCCAGTTGTAAACGTGGTCCCAAGGCGTCAGCGCCCGAAGTGGCCTGCCTTCCTGAGGCACAACAGAGATAACGTTCCGCACATGCTTCGCTTGTCTAACGACGTCATAGCCAAGGACGCTTATTGTACCAGAGGTGGGCATCAACTGCGTCGCGCATATCCTCACAAATGTAGTCTTGCCTGCCCCGTTTCTGCCTAGCAGCGTAAAGATCTTACCGGACTCTACATTTAGAGAAACGTCTTTAAGGGCAGGCTGACTGGTGCCTCTATATACCTTCGTTACCCGAGCAGCGTCTATGGCAAGCACGGGGATACTGTGTACAAAGCTCCAATGTAGACTTTCTGCTATGTAATCCTCTGGGTTGAACCCCCAATCATTCTTTGGGTACTGATAGTCTACCAGAAAAATTGATTTGTTTTCTATAAGTAAGAACAGTCAATTAAAAAGATCTCTTGGATTCATTTCTACGCACATTTGATCTTTGATCAAGTAATACATTAGAAGCTTGCTAGCCTGATCGAATTTACAATTAGAAAAACTATAAGCGCAACCGTCTAGATAAAATCGGTCGGGTTCCACCATACAAGATAGTCTTGTCTATGATTATCCTGAGCCCAGCTGCCTCAGGGCGAGTCTCCTCAGAACAGGTTGATAAGAGATTCAAAACTAAAATCTAATAGGCAACCTATGCCTACTATTTTCGCAAATACTGGTGCATAGCTAAATGTTGGTAAAGGTAAATCATACTAACCGAAACAGTATTAGAGCTACCAAGCTTGACATAGATGACTTTGGTTCAGTTATTCCTTTAACCGAATTATATCTAAAATTGCCGCAAGATGATGATTCCGTTGGCGAGACACTGAGGCATTGTTTATACGCCATCATTTTTACCAAAGATGACAAAGAAGATGTCGGCAGTTCGATAATCTTGGCCAGGGCTCTGACAACAGAGGAACTGAACGAGGAAAAGGAAAGAACTGTACGCGCGGTTCAAGATAGGAGAGAAGAATTTAGAGATGATGAGTCAAAGGATGATGGCTGAGCTGTAAAAGGGGGAAGTGTTGAGCTAAAAATTTTATATGACGTGGCAATGATATTCTCATTTCATGGATAGAGTGCAGAAAGCGGTTGTGGTATCGTTAATTGCTACATCTGCGCTGGCATGGGTTGCCTCTATTGATCAACCTGACATGATGATTGCTATGACTAGCTACAACCTTTGGGCGATCTTTCTTTTTGCCGCAAGCTGGACAGCAGGAATGGCTGCAATGATGTTCCCTGCCATCACCCCTATGGTCTTGATGTATAAGAGGCTTGTCACAAACAAAGCGAACAATGGAGCTAGTCAAAGCTCAGTCACAATTCAAGAAGAGGAAAAACACAAACACAACGCGATATTATCATTTCCCTCATCAAGAGTAATCCTCTTTGTGGGCTGCTATTTGCTAGTGTGGGGTTTGACAGGTATTGTTCTTCTTCTTGGATGGTCAGTAGTGATGAACAATACTATAATGACGGCAGCAAATACTAGCTTTATACAATACTTGTACGGTGCTCTTCTGATCATGGCAGGCGCTTACCAATTTACCCCGTTGAAGAGAATATGTATTGGATACTGTGAATCACCGCTGAGCTTCTTCATGCGCAGATGGAGCGATGGAACATCTGGTGCCTTAAAGATGGGGCTCTATCACGGCATGTATTGCCTTGGATGCTGCTGGGCCTACTTCCTGATTATGGTAGCACTTGGGTGGATGAATTTGCTTTGGATGGGTCTATTTGCCGGAATAATATTTGGAGAAAAAATGTGGTCTAGAGGAATTTGGATTGCAAGAGCAGCGGGCATTGGATTGGCAATTGTTGGAATCTTAGTTGTAGCAGGTATGACTCCAACAATAATATCATCAGCATCTTCAATGGTTGAAGTTGAAGATGCTGCAGAAGATGATGATGGTATGGCAATGAGGGTCAACGACACTGTAAATAATAAAAATAATGATATGAATGAATCAAGTCCTGAACCGTCGATGGACATGTCAGATGAAAGCATACAATCAAGTGGAGCTACTGACCAATCTGACGGAATGACATCATATTACGATAATCATCAAAGGAAAACCATGCATAATGACAATGGCACTATTAAGGCTGAGATGACAGATATGAAGTAGCGCTACAGATGATAAACCTGATAGTTTCACGATAGAGGCTTTGCAGTCCTCAAGAGAATGAGCAGTTTTTGGATTTTAAAGCTACTTGATCTGTCCGTTTTGATCCCACCTTATTTAGTGAAATTAAATGACATAGTTGAAGTAAGCGAGATCTCCTCTATTTCTTATATCCTTCATTAATATTCTTCAGTACGTGAGAGTGAAAAAATCGTAGTTCATAATATTTGATGTAGCTCTACTCTGCTCGATTTGACCGGCCTTGAAAAGCTTAGCAGAGATTTTTGGATATCACCGGCGAGTTTTATGTAGCGGACTAGGCAGCATGAACACCTTTTGTTTGCTTTATGTTTGTAATCTCATAGTGGCGCATTTCCAATACGTCATTAAAGTATGGTTGTACATGCTTAAAGAACTCTGAACTCTGGACTACTACGAAATCCATTCATGTGACCATCAAACGAATCCCATTCTATTCTTAGAATGTAAAGCTCAGGCTCTTCTGCACAACGTGTCAGCTCATACATGTGACAAGGCTTTGATGCATTCAACGGCTACAAAGCATTTGTATAAGATTCTTCAAACTCTCACTGTCTCTATAGAGACATTACAAGATTATAGTTTCGCTGAGCACTCGCAAAGGCCGCAACATTTTTCCCAAATAGAATACACTATGTAGTTGATGCATTAATGGCCCTCGATCTCGATAGTCTGGCCAGATTGTTGGCATTAATCGTAGCATCCGTAGCTATCACCCTTGTGATTCTCTACTTGATGAAACTGATAAGAGAAAGCCATAGTCGAAGAAAATATCGCTAACGCTGCACTCTGCTCTGAATACTAATAGTGATTTGGCCTTTGAGCTGCAGTACTACTGTTACTCTATACTCCGTTTTTGTGCTTTGATACGAACTGCATTTGGAAGAGGCAGAGATGTAATTAGATAGACATTTGAGCAGCTCCTTAGAATTATTTGTTTTTGTCGGTCTTCTTTTCCCTCAATGCTGAGAAACTTACATACGGTTGATATTTTGGAATGCTTAGATAATCCGGAGCAGATTAATTCACGATCTTACATTGAGGATCGCGAATGATCAGCCATGTCAAAGATAAGGATTTAATTTAGTCACTAAAATAACTCAATCTATTGGAGGAATTCCTAGTTGGCTTAAACAAGCCCTGCTTCGGTGGGCAATACGATCATGATTTAGGTAAAAATCAGTTCTCCCGATGGCAACCCTACCTTCCAAACAACTTTAATCTTGTTAAATCTTTTTTTACCGAAGTTCAAGGTATCGACGTAGTAAGAGTTTGGCTCTTTGAGGGATTGGAAGGGTTAATCTTTGATCATAATATTGAGGTTGCCTCAATAGAAAGGACATTTCTGGAATCTCTGAAGATAATATTAGAATGTGCTGCTCAGAATAATATTAGGATGTATCTTTGTCTTTTTGATTCTTGGGCAGCAAAGCACAGGCCAGCGACTGTAGACGCGATGAGTTTGATAATTCATGGGACTAGGTTTATCAACAATACTCTAACCAGCCTATGCAATTTTTTGTCAGATTATGCTAGTACCATTTTTGCTATTGATCTAATGAATGAGCCAGAAGGATTGATTGAATCCCATATAACAACATGGAATGAGTTGGCATATACACTCAACAAGTGGTGTAATTATGTTCATTCTTATCATGGCCATCATTTCAAATGTAGCGTAGGATGGATGACAAGAGAGAACGCGTGTAGGTATTCTCATCTTGACGTCGACTTTTGTGATTTTCATCTTTATAACAAATCAGGGGAAGTTCCGTACTACAATGATTATGATTTTGAAAAAAAGCCTTGCATTATAGGAGAGTGTGGATATCCTGTGATCGATGATAGTCCGAAACAACTTGCGCTTAGAAGAAATTTCGGAGTTTCAACCGCAAAGAAAATGATGATAGAAGCTCGTGATAAGTCCTACTACGCATCTTTACCTTGGTCAATAGACGGACCACAAATGGATGAAGCAAATAGGCTACTGAATTCGACTGTAGTCAAATTAGCAACAGAGCTCAAGAATGGAGCCACGTAGCTAAATAT
>JALZFN010000172.1 GCA_030861545.1 Thermoproteota archaeon
GAGTGCATCAAGTCGAAAAAGGCAGATTCTGATGCTTATCTATCTGCCTCTGCAATTGAGCTCCTGCACACTGAGTCTATAATCCACGATGATATTATTGACGACGAAAACCAACGCCGAGGAAAGCCCTCATTCCATGTAAAGTATGGTTATAACAGTAGCATACTTACTGCAGACTTTGTTCTTGGTGTCATACTCAACATCAGCTCAAAATTAAAGGACGCCCGCATCGTAAACGAGCTATCAAATGCTGCGACCAAAATGAGCGAAGGTGAAATGATGGAGATAAGGCTTGGCAAGCAAGGCACGGTCACTGAGGACGACTATATTAAGGTGCTTGAATTCAAGACAGCTTCGCTTTTTGAAGCATCAGCCAAGATTGGCGCCATAACTGGAGGGGCTGATGATGATCAGATCCATGCTATGACATCTTTTGGCAACCTGTTGGGCATTGCCTATCAGATACATGACGATCTTATCGATTGGAGCAACGAAAATCGGCTCTTCAATACACTAGTTAGGAAAAACGGTAAGCCAAAGGATTTCGTCGATCAGATGGACAAGCTTTACCAATCATATGCATCAAAGGCAAAGAATGAGCTTCGCAAAATATCGAATAGCAGCGAAGCAAAGCGTCACTTGGAGCACCTAACAGACCTTGCCTCAGTTCAATTCTAGTGATAGCAAGAAGGAAAAGACCTTAAGACTTTCGATACGATAATAGTAGATACCGCTATATGCGTACTTGCTAGGGATAGAAATTCTTCTTTGAATCAGACCATAAATTAGATCGACAGACTCGCAAGATATTCCTTGTTTTCATTTAGCTGAATTTTTAGCTTACTCGATCGTTACTTGCTAAAAATTCGCTTGGCTGTGTGTGTATATAGGCGTATACGCATATGTATCATAGAAGGATATGCGGCCTCTGCAAGATAAAGAACATTCCACCTATTAAGATGTCAAAAATTAGCTGGCCGTTTATATCTGCATTTATTAAGAGTGAAGCAGGTATATGTCTCCGATAGAATTTTTTCTGCTTCTTTGGGCATAAATTGCAGGCAAAACAATTAAACGCCAACAGGCAGATTCTCTTTTCTGGTTGTCCCCAAGACCAACAGTTAGGCCCCCCTGGATGATTAGGACACGCTCGATGTATTTTATTGCACTTGTAAGTGCGTTCATCATTCTTAGCGTGCTAGTTGCTTCTGGTGCAACATTCGAGGCAGATGACGCGGCAAGTCGCTACTTCAAATCATTACAGGGCAATCCAAGTGTTGACATGGCGATGATAATTATTACTTCGCATGGAGATGTAACAACATTATTTATTCTTGGCATCGTACTTACGATAATTCGGCGCACAAGGAAAGCTGGCATGATATTTCTCATTGCATTAGTCGTCCTCGTGGTTCTCGTGATGTATATCAAGCCCTTAATTGGAAGGGAGATTCCTCCCTATGGGTTTGAGCCAGCTACGCAGCTACCCCAGAACTTTAGCCTCGAAAACGATAGTCTTGCGCCATTTGCGGCTGGATTTTCATATCCCTCCGGTCACGCTTCCCGCGCTACCGCCCTGGCCTTTATTACCGGATATGTAATCTATAACAGATCCAGGAAGATGGGCTATGTGATCTGGGCTTTTCCAGTCATCATTGGCATAACTCGTCTTTATGTAATGCAGCATTACCCGACAGATATCATAGGCGGTCTTATATTGGGCGGATTGGTATCGGTAGTTCTGAGCAATGCGATGAAGCTTGATGAGCCCTTCTTTCTGTCTAGGATAAAAGGCAAGGAAGATAGAGCGCTGTAGGTTTTATTTTTGCATATGCTCTTCAAATAACAACTGCATTTATAGATATTTTTATATTTTTATAGCGGCAATAACGCATAATTTGAGCTAATTAAACACGGAGCGGTCAGCTGTCGAAATCTTTAATTCTGTATTAAGAACTAATATCATTTGCAATGATATACGTGTCTGCTCTGATAATGAACATCGCAGGATCAGAGTGGATCATAATCATACTTTTAGGCCTTATTCTACTATTTGGGACCAAAAAACTGCCCCAGCTCTCACGGACAATTGGCAAGACTATGGGTGAATACGAAAAGGCAAGGGATATGTTCCGTCGTGAAATGGAAGAAGCTGCCGAGAAGACACGAGCTGTCGGCAAGTTTCCTACCATCGTCGGGCCTGTTGCCACTGAGAGGAAAAAACTTGAATCAATTGCTAGCTCGCTAGGGATAGAGGATTATGATGTTCTGACGGACGAGGAGCTTCGTACCCTTATATCAAAGAGAATGACAAGCTGACTTATGGGAATACAGGCTACAATTTACACACAAGACTTATAACATGAACTTTTCCAGAACAATGCATGCTAGAGACTGCAAAAGGCTCTTCAGCAGCAATAAATCCATTTGAAGTTGCTCTCAAACAGCTTGACGAAGCAGCCAATCTTATAAAGCTAGACAAGGATTTTCAGCAGGTTTTAGCCAGTCCAAAGCGCGTTCTTACGGTATCGCTGCCTATAAAAATGGATAACGGGGGGATACGAGTTTTTACAGGATTTCGCTCGCAGCATAACGACGCTCGCGGCCCATACAAGGGAGGCATCCGCTATCATCCACAGGTCACTATCGAGGAGGTGAAGGCTCTATCGATGTGGATGACTTGGAAGTGTGCAGTTGCGAACATTCCGTACGGCGGAGGCAAAGGAGGCATTATATGCAATCCAAAAGAAATGTCAGAAGGTGAGCTAGAACGCCTGACGAGGCGCTATGCATATGCTATCGCAGACATCATTGGTCCGCATACAGATGTTCCAGCTCCTGATGTATACACTGGCGGTAAGGAGATGGCCTGGATAATGGACACATATTCTGCGCTCAAGGGAAATTACATCCAGCCAGAAATTATTACAGGCAAGCCGATCGCAATTGGCGGCTCTCTTGGGAGAAATGAGGCTACCGGCAGAGGACTCGGGTTCACTGTCAGAGAAGCTGCAAAGAAGCTTAAAGTAGGTCTGAAAGACGCCACCATGGCAGTGGAAGGATTTGGAAATGCAGGCCAGTTTGCTTCACAATTTGTAGAAGAGCAAGGTGCCAAGTTGATTGCTGCGTCTGACTCGAGAGGCGGCATTTACAAAAAGGATGGTATCAAGGTTTCTGAGCTAAGAAATCATAAGGAAAAAACAGGTTCGGTTGTAGGGTTTCCCGGTACCAATTCGATAAGTAACGAGGAGCTCCTTGAAACAGAATGCACAATATTGATACCGGCTGCACTTGAGAATCAGATTACTGCCAAGAATGCCAGCAGAGTTAAGGCAAAGATAGTGGCAGAGGCTGCGAACGGCCCAACAACACCTGAAGCAGATGAAGTGCTCTACAACAATAAGATTTTGGTAATACCCGATATTCTTGCAAATGGTGGAGGCGTCACGGTATCATACTTTGAGTGGCTCCAGAA
>JALZFN010000196.1 GCA_030861545.1 Thermoproteota archaeon
CTTCTTATGACACCTCCAGGTTTGTAGCATAAGGAGATATGTCTTGTTGATAGACGATCCGCTTTAGTGATTTTTAGTTAGTCCGATGGCAATAAAATTTCATAATTGAATTTGCCTTGTATAGTACAAATAAACTATCGTCATCAGGGGTTTATATATATGATTTTCCTCTATTTGCAACTAACATTTAATAATCTCTATAATAGGGAAATAAATATAGCTGAAAGAGTTAGAGATGTTGAGGCAATCATGAAGACAAAGTATAGGGGCATATAACAGCATGAACAAGATTTCAAGATGTAATATCTGTGGTGAATTTTTCAATTCAAAGAGAGAGCTAAAAGAGCATAAAGACAAGAATCACAGGATAACAGATTCAAAGGTAGTAGGAGAGAGCAAGAAAAACAAGAAGAAGATACAGACCATGTAATGGTGTGCGCGCTCTTAACAATCTGAAACTGTCAGTTGACTTCACACCAAGTGATCTGCGCTCCAGAGGCCTTCGACAAGCTGTGGAACAATTAAATCGTATGCGGTGCATGAATCTTTAGATATATATACATATGACTTCTCCAATTGAAGCAAAAATTGATGACTGGCAAAAGATTGTAAACAAACCAGTCTTTACCAAAGATGGTAAGGACGTCGGAGTAGTCGAATCAGTTCAGACAGAAAGAGTTATTGTCACATTTGGCCCGATAACACCAGACAAATATGCCATTCCCAAGTCATCGATAGCAGATTTCGACGAACTGGGAGTTGTTCGTTTGAAAGAAGATGGCGATTTTATAGAGCATCACTATAAGTTTGCATGAATCAAAATCTTAGAACCAGTATTATATCATCGTCACCATCGATAGTGGTAGAATATCTCTCTCTAGATAATAGGAAAGATTTTAGTACAACTGTTAAAAGATATATGGCTTCAAACAAGGCATGAATCATGACGAGCGTCGTGCAGACACAACGAAGTCTGGAGTGACTCCCTCGACCATGTCTGCTGCGGTTAGAATAAAACAAGATTACCAGAACTTCCTTAAAGGGGCTGAGCTCCTGATGCCCAAAATGGATCAGAGCTTACTTCTTGACATTCTATATTATCAAACGAGGTATCCCGATTGGGAAGGTAGTGTGGTACTACGGGTAGTATATCCAGCAGACCTTGACATTAATCAAAAGAAGGAGTGGATCTATCAAAAGTATCAACGAATGTCTAAAGTTGAAGAAGAGAAGACACTGAAATTCAAAGCAATAAGAATGTCAATAGAGGAGTTAGGCAAAATGTTAGATGAGGATCCAGATATACAATACATCACTGGCTCTGCTTCATTAACGCCGACAGATTCGTATAGCGTGTGATAGGGCTCAGATTTGATCGTCTTTAACTAAAGCCTGCAAAAATCAGAAGAAAGATATATCTTTTTTCTTGTTTCCTATGTGTATCATTAACCACTCTTATACTATTAGGGCGATTCTTGCAAACCTGGTCTAGCCCCCAATGTTACATTAATTTCAAGTATCTGTCCATCTCGCCATACAGTAAGTTTTACTGTTTCCCCAACTTCCGTAGCCTGCTCAAGGTATCCAAGCACATCATCTATTTTTCTCACAGCCTTATCATTTATTGCCAAAATAACATCTCCTCCTAGTTCAATTTGCCTACCGCCAATTTGTGTTGGAGTATTGCCTCCTCGTATGCCTGCGCTGTCAGCAGGGCTCCCTGGCGCTGTATCAATGACCAAAAATCCTCTCGGCTCCCCAAGACCTATCGCCTTTGCTATTTCAGGTGTCATGTTTACTCCAGACACCCCAAGCCAAGGATGCTGGAAGGAACCTCTTGCTATAAGAACAGGAGCTACCTTGGCTATCGAGTTTGACGGAATAGCAAACCCTATGCCCGCAAAACCGCCTGTAGTAGAAAAGATAGCAGAATTGATGCCAACCACTTCACCTTGTATATCCAAAAGCGGCCCACCTGAATTGCCAGGGTTGATTGCTGCGTCAGTCTGGATTACATCTGGAATGGAAAAGGCAGGTGCTTCGGTTCCAGAAAATGGACTAGAACTTGGACCTGGACCCGGATAAACAGGAATCAATCTGTTAAGACCGCTGATTATTCCATCTGTCATCGAGCCAGAGAGCCCAAACGGATTACCAATTGCCACAACCTGTTGACCCACTAGCAACTCAGAAGAGTTTCCAAGCGGCAGGGGCATCAGCTTGTCGGCAGGAACATCTTCTAGATGCAAAACAGCGAGATCACTATACTGGTCAGCACCTACTACTGTTGCCCCATAAGTTGTACCATCGATAAACGTTACGCTTATGTCATTTTCGCCACTTCCTGCGATAACATGATAGTTGGTGATAATATGGCCGCTTTTATCATATACAAATCCTG
>JALZFN010000197.1 GCA_030861545.1 Thermoproteota archaeon
GGCAGAGTAGAGTCACTACTTCCAGGCAAAGATGCTGGCGAATCTCGATTAGAAAAAGCAGTAGGTGAAAAAGTTACACCGGAAAACTCTTTCTTCCATATCTGCGGCTACCCCGGAACTGTTGATGCAGTCATTTCGATCCTGAATCCACTTGGATTTGTCACCAACCGCAAGAAGCGCAAGGACGGATCTTTTGATATTAAAATTGAAACCTATATCTGACGATAGCAACCCTCATTATACTGTGTTGCCCACTAGCAACAGTTGTCATATTATGCAGCGAGAACTACGAGCTATCAAGGCTCAATGATGGTGGACATCTGCGACATCGAGCTAATTGGAACAAAGCTAGAGCAGGATGGGCTTGTAGTCCACCTTACAAAGGAATATTACCAGCAGGAAGTGATCGAGCAGACTTATGCCCGGCAGCTTCTTCAGAAATCTGATATCGCAAACATAGTGGGCAACAGGATAATAAAGCAAGCAATTGAGATGAAATTGGCAAAAGAGATTAGTATAAGGAAAATTGGTGGCGTGCCTTTTCTCATGATCTACAAATTTCAGCACAGATGAAAAAGTCCATACTCTAAATATCAAGCAAAGTCAATACAATGTGAATTATCTTGTGTATAGTAGAATTCGATATTGTATCGTCGCTATATGTGTTTGTAGTTTTTATCTTTTCATGTCGATCAATAATAATGCAACCTCCCTTCAAACAATCCCAAGACCATTCTCTTGACAGTATTCAAGAATCTCCTTTCTTCGTCATGCTGACATAAAGCATGATGGCTCCGCATTACACAAGTATACTGGCCGATTAAGCACTCTGAATAGAGCGGTGATTTAATTCAATGAAAAATAGTCCGGCAAATAGGCTGCGAAGCTAAGCTTCAAAAGATTTCGCGTAAAAGTCCTTCACAACACTATTTAATGTCGAAGTTTTTTAGAGCAAAAATGTATTCGAAAAATAGGGATAAAATGGAGATAATTATCTCCATTCTGGAGGCTGCAAATAATAATGGCAGAACTGGTAGTAGTCGCGATAGTAGTAGTGGTGCTTCAAGGACAAGGATAGCCTACAACGCATTTCTTAGCCATAGTCAATTGAAACACTATTTGTCAGTTCTCACTGATAAGGGCATGGTTAAGCATGACCCTTCAACTCAGACCTACAAGACTATCGAAAAAGGGTATAGGTTTCTTATAACCTACAGTGAGATGGATGAAATGATAATGGTACCACAACCACAATTCTAGGCTCGCTGTTGTGATCTTTTCTTCTTTTTCTTCTTTTATCTCTAGGCTTAATGGGTTTTTGTGAAGTTTTTTGTGCTCGATAGTCTACTAACAAAAACAACAGCAGCTAATTACTACCATCATTATTACATCATGTCGTGCTGCTTCCTAGCTAATTTTAGTTTCATGTCTTCTAATGTCTCAATGTGTTTTTCGATCTCATTAATGATGGCCTTAGCATCGCCTTTTGTTGCGATGAATTCCAACTCAGTGTGTATTGATGGATAGACTGCAATAAAGTTCTGCAGCTTTTGTATTATGTGCTCACGAGCATCTGAACTTTCAACTTTTCGTATCTCAGTCATGCCGATACAGAGACATCTATTCTATTATTATTGAAGGCTGCTGCTCCTGTGGCAGAGGCTGCTGAAGCAAAGCATTAACTTAGCAATTTTATTGTGTAATGAAATGGCAGTAGTTAATTTATCTAAAAAATAGTCCAGCGAATAAGTCCGTAGAAACCTTTCAAAGATTTTACGCAAAACTCCTTCACAATGCTATTAACGTCAGAGTTGTTTACACAAAAAATACGAACGGACATGAGATACAGGGACAGAATCGAGATAATCAACCGAATTTTAGAAGCAACAGATGTTAGAAATGGCGGTGGTAGTGGTTGCACAAAGACTAGGATAATGTACCTGGCATTTGTCAGCCATGGCCAAATGAAACAGTATCTGTCGATTCTTGCTGATAACGGGCTGCTTCAGTATGACTCGTTAAGTCAAACTTTCAAGACTACAGAAAAGGGTCGTAGATTTCTTAAATCTTACAGGGAGATGGACGAGATGATAAAGATACCACCAGCACAACAACAATCAAGACAAAAACAACAGTAGCAACAATACTTCCTGTCACCTAGTTATCCTGGTGAAGAAGACGTAGAAGTAGAAGAACAAGAATCGTTGGTGCTGCCAAAGACTCCAGAGCAGCCGCCGCCACCCTAACAACAGCAGCAAGTTTCAGGTTAATGCTGCATTAGTCTACTATTATTGTCAACCCCATCACTCCTTTTTCTTTTCTTTAGCATCATAATAAACATCTAAAATCTCATTGAGTACTTCATCCCAAGTTTTAGGATGGCTGCCGGCAACCATTCTCAACCTTTCAATCGTATCAAGTGTAAGCCTAATGGTGTCAGTGTGAGCAACAGCACCTTTATCTTCTCTTCCTCTGTCATTAGTAACTTCTTTTCTTTCCGCAGCCTCGAATTTTGGATCATTAAGGGCATTTGCTTGATAATCTCGCTTTTATGGACTGCAGAGCCCACTTTGCTCTGAGATTGTGGCTTTGAAGCAAAAGGTTTGTTATAACCATTACATTCTCATGGTGATTACACATAATAACAAAGAGTACTAACTTTTGCCTGTTGTCAGGAGAGCCTGAAGAGCAGCATCTACCAAGAGAGGAGAAGCATAAAGCCATAGCTCGGGCTGATAGATGGCTATCAAAGTATGAACGCAAAAGCAGGTTCCTAAACAAGATGTCTGAAGATTACAAAGTTCTCGATAATGTATTCGATATGCCCACTCTTCGGACGATAAATGATCTGAGGAGCGATGGCCGTATACAGTATATCAAGAGCTCACTTGCCGCCGGCAAAGAGTCCAAAGTGTATCTTGCGGTTGCGCCAGATGGCTCACTTCGAATAGTCAAAATATATCTTACAGTTAGCGCAGAGTTCAAAAAACGCATGCAATATATCGCTGGTGACCCTCGGTTTTCTGATGTAAAGCGGGGATCTCGCAGTCTCATAATGGCATGGGCCAGAAAGGAGTTCAAGAACATGCAGACAGCGCATGTCTCCGGGATACGGGTACCTTTACCAATTGAAGTCAGGAATAACGTGCTTGTAATGGAATTTGTAGGTGACAGCGAAGGTAATCCTGCGCCAAAGCTAGTAAACACAGAAGAACTATCATCGGATGACTATCAACAGGTAATCAAGCAGATGACGATGCTGTACCAAAAAGCCAGATTAGTACATGCCGACCTGTCAGAGTACAATATTTTCAAGACTGACTTTGGCGTCATGCTGTTTGACTTTGGATCAGCTATCGACATCCAGCATCCAAATTCCAAACAATTTTTGCTCCGAGATATCATAAATATAAACAGGTTCTTTGAAAAGCGGAGAATCGATGTTCTAAATATTGCTCAGGTAGTAGAAGAGATTAGAGGAGACACAAAATAATGAGTTTCCAGCACACGATCAAGATCCCAAAGGAGAGGATAGGTGCCCTAATTGGGAAGGGAGGAAGAGTAAAGCAGCAGATTGAAAAAAGATGTGGTGTCAAAATTGAGATCGATAGCGAGACTGGCGATACTATGATCATGGACAACAAGTCAGCTGACCATCTGGAAGCTTTTAGAGCAGTAGAAGCGATAACAGCCATATCGAGAGGATTTTCACCCGATCGAGCTTATCGACTCTTTGACGACGATGAGCTAATATTCCAGCAGATCGATTTGCGTGACTACACGGGCAAGTCTCCAAATGCACTTGAACGCATCAAGGGGAGAGTAATCGGCGAAGGGGGCAAGGCACGACGAATGATTGAAGAATTAAGTGGAGCGTATATCTCAGTCTATGGCCATACTGTATGCCTTATCGGCGACTTTCGGGAAGTCAAGCTTGCAACAGACGCAATAGCCATGCTAGCCAAGGGCAGCATGCACAAGACAGTCTACAATATGCTGCAGGGTGCAAAAAGGAGAGACAAGATGGATAGGGTGCGCCTATGGGAAGACAATTATCATGAAATTACGCCCTCTGAATCTTGATGGTAAGCACACCGTTTCTGTACTTGTAGTCGGATATGCCCATATCATTAGTAAGTTCAATGGGGATGTCTCTGGCAAAATTCTGGCCGGCCTTAATGCGAAGTAGGCCGTTTATAAGACGGACGTTTATTTGTTCTTCAGGGCCAGGCACCTCTGCAACAAAGACCATCTCGTCATTGTTCTTTATCAAGTCGTAGACCCAATTATTCTTCTGTTCCATCTCTTTTGCCGTCGCTCTCTCTTCAGATCTCACCATAAGTCTGGCCTCTTTGATCCAATAAATCATTAGGCCAGAAGCCCCAACTAGAAAGATAAAGCCGGCGCCCTCTTGCGAACGGGCAAACATAACAAACATTATCCCGATCAACAGCAGCGCAACGAGTAGAATTATAAACTCGATCGATCGACTTGCATATCTTTTTTTATATCGAGCTATATCGGATCACCCCACACTGGCTATCCTAAATTAACTGGTGCTGCAAGATTATAAATCCTTATACGGACTCTTTCTCCTTCTTATTTTCTCTACACTAGTCTCCTCCCCAGCGTTTGAAAAGTCCGTGATCGATATTGAATTGGTCAAGAACCTTGCCTACTACATGATTTATGAGGTCATCCATGGTCTTTGGCCTGTGGTAAAATCCTGGCATAGCTGGAAGAATAACTGCGCTGGTACTTGCAAGCTTTGCCATATTTTCTAAGTGTATCTTTGACAGTGGAGTCTCTCTTGGCACTAGAATAAGTTTTCGCTGCTCCTTTATGCAAACGTCAGCCGCTCTTGATATCAAGCTGTCATCAAGGGAGTTTGAGATGCTAGCTAGTGTTTTCATGCTGCAGGGAATGATAATCATGCCATCGATCTTGAACGATCCGCTTGAAACAGAAGCGGCCAAGTTTCTGTCTTCATAATACTTAGTTGCAAGAGACCTGACATAGTCAGCTGTCTTGTCGGTCTCTATCTTGATATTCTTGTCCCCCCATTCGCTCATAATAAGGTGCGTCTCAACTTTTAGCTTCTTGAGAATCTCAAGTGTCCTTATGCCATAAATGACGCCAGAAGCGCCAGTGATCGCAACGACTAGCCGCAAGCAAATATGCGTTTACCCTGCTTGCTATTTAATGGTGGCTGCAAGGATTTAATAATGAATCTATCTTGGATGTCAAATAGACCTTGCTCACTATATTTGGTACAGTAGCATTAGACACCACTCGTACTCCTTTTCGAACGGAGACCAGAATATTAGGTGGTGCTGCTACTTTTGCCTCTATTTCATCAAGTATTTTCACCCATACATCGATAGTAGCAGCAGTAGGGTCAGACATGCCTCCTGAACATATAATGGCGCTCAGCTCAAAGCGCATAGACACAAAGGGGATCGTTATCATACAGGGTGGCAAGACGTTTCACTATGATTCTTCATTTGATTACAACCTGTCAAATAGAACTACGAACAAGACTGAGCTTGGAGTCGTAGCAGGCTTTGATCCTATCATCCCTGAAGAATATATAAAATCTGATTATGTGTATCTTGCAAACAATGACCCAAAGCAGAACATCAAGATCCTGCGGCATTTTCAAAATCCCCGTCTTGTAGTCTGTGACACTATAGAATTCTGGATAAATGGGAGCCGTGACGACGTAGTCAAGATGATAGAGATGACAGATGGAATAGTGGTAAATGATAATGAGGCAAGACTCTTATGCAAAGAGGCTAACCTTGCAAAATGCGCCAAAAAGATAATGTCATGGGGATCGGAATTTGTGATAATCAAAAAGGGTGAGAATGGTGCCATCCTATTTACTAAGGAGGGCTTGGTGTTCCCAGCCACAGCATTTTTTCTTGACGAAATAGTCGACCCAACTGGAGCCGGCGACTCATTTGCCGGCGGCTTTCTCGGTCATATCGCTCGTAAGGGTGTGATAGATTTCGCCACAATGAAGGAGGCGGTGATCTATGGCAACGTGATGGGCTCATTTGCTGTTGAAGACTTTGGGGTCAAACGCCTCCTGTCCATAACAAAGGACGATGTGAAGGACCGCTACGCAACATACTGCAATCTGGTGCAGTTCTAATCTCTTGTTTATGCACAACTATAGCTAACGATAGGGCAACATGGCACATGGAAGGATCATGACTTAGAGAGGCGATGTCCTAACCATGCAGAAAGGAATCCATCTAAAGCGGGAAAGCTATCTGTTGAGTGGAAGTAATTTGTAGTGATCGGGCAGCCTAACTCCAGCATTCTGAAAACAAAGCTCAAATCACTTGAATTAGAAATAAAAGTGACATGACGGTTAATTCATCAAATATAGAGCAAGTCATCATTTCAGAACTAAAGATAAGCCAAGACGAAGCCAAGGCTTACATTACTATTGTGAAAAAAGGTAAAATGAATCCAGCTAAGATTTCAATTGTACTTGGATGGAACGATGAGCAGCGCGCTCTTGCTGCTGCAAAATCACTGGTCAACAGAGGCATGGTCATTGAAATAACAAAGACAGAATTTGAGTCACTCCATCCCCGCTTTGCAATAACCAACCGCTACAGAAGGCGCTGCGAAGAAGATCTCATACCCTTCAAGAAGAACCTTAAGATCGACAACATTGGCATCGTGCTCGAAAAGCCGTATGAGGATGCAAGAACTAAATAAGTAGCAAAATATAACAAGAATTATTATAATGACTACTTCAGACCCAACCGGCGGCGACAAAATAGTCTACTTTGGTGTAATAAACATCAACGAGAATGGCAGAACCATGGGTTCAGTGGATATCTGGAGAAGCCTGCTGACAAAAGAAATATTCTGCGAAGAAAAGCGGTTAGGAATTTTACAAATCGCCGATTACATTGGTATGCCCAAGATTGACAAAGACAAAAAGTGGGCTGTAGCGGTCAGCAGAAACCGCAAGGGTCATCTGCGCTGGCGGCTTATCAAGATTATAAAGGAAGGCAAGATGACATTTACTGATGCTGATGACAATATAATCGAAGTGAATGCTAAGGACTTTAAAATCGCTGACCCAAGGTGGTGGAGCTTCTTAGTCGAAGAAAATGTCAACCGTAACATGGAAGTAGAGGATTGCCAAATAAATGATGCGCGATGATGATAATTTTCCAGTTACCGTATTTGTAAAAAGCGCTAGCGGAAGCGAAATAGCAAGCAAGCTGTCGGGGTATTTCGTTGTCAAAGGTCAAGAATTCCGCTTTACCGCAATAACATTTGGTCGGATTGGGGGTCACAATGCAAGCATCAAGATATCGAAGACCACTTTAAATAAAATAGGGAAGATGGGGATTGACCCTGAGCGGCTACAAGTAACGATCCAGCGCAAGTTGATTGAAGGTGACATTATTTTGCCGGAAGGATTGAAGCCTCCATCAGACTAGCGCACCTTCAAGTGCTTTGCTGCAAGTACATTTATTTCTTACTACGGGGGTTGCAGACATCAACTCTGCAATTAATTTCTTTGTCTTTTCCACATTCTTGGCAAGTATCTCAATTATTTCGGCAGTATTCACTGGGTGATCTGCCCAAACGTCATAGTCGGTTATAGTTGCTATTGATATGTAGCAGATTTCAGCTTCTCTTGCCAAGTTAACCTCGGGTACAAGCGTCATGCCAATAATATCTGCCATCATTATGTCGCGGAAGAATTTCGATTCTGCCCTTGTAGAAAAGCGGGGTCCTTCGATGCAGACATATGTACCATTGCTGTGCAATGAATATTTTAGTTTCTTTACTTTATCGATCGCAATGTCGCGCAGCTCTGGGCAAAATGGATCGGCGACAGAAACGTGGCATACCTGCCCGCCATCATAGAATGTGTATTGACGCCTTTTTGTAAAATCAATAAATTGATCAGGGATTGCAATGTCCCCAGGCTTAAAAGCCTCTTTTAGGCTTCCAACAGCAGATGGAGCAATAATGCGCTTTACCCCAAGCTGCTTAAGAGCCCAAATGTTTGCCCTACTGTTTATGCTGTGGGGAGGTATCCTGTGCCCCCTTCCATGGCGCGGTATAAATGCTGCCTTGACTCCTAAATATTCCCCTATTGTCACAAGGTCAGAAGTCTCGCCATAAGGAGTGTGCACCTTAATCTCACGTTTTGCGCTAAAAAGTTCTGGGTCATAAATGCCGGTGCCGCCGATGATACCAATATCTATACTATTCGTCATGAAAAGACACCAATGACTCAACTTTGTAGCCCATATTGCGCAGCTTGTCAGCACCATTCAAATCTGAGAGCTCAATTATGAATGCAAAGCCAGCCACCTTGCCGCCAAGCTCTTCGATCAGGTGAGCGGCTGCCACTGCCGTCCCGCCTGTCGCTATCAGGTCGTCAGCGATCAGTATACTTTCGCCTTTGCTTATGGCATTTTGCTGAATCTCCATAATTGCGCTACCATATTCAATATCATAGGATTTCTTTAAGGTTATGCCTGGAAGCTTGCCTGCTTTGCGCACCATTACAAC
This sequence comes from Thermoproteota archaeon, assembly GCA_030861545.1. GTDB lineage: Archaea > Thermoproteota > Nitrososphaeria > Nitrososphaerales > Nitrososphaeraceae > Nitrososphaera. The sequence goes on from JALZFN010000197.1 coordinate 8,560, forward strand.
ACCCTTGCAGAATCTAAGGGCAACTGCTGTAGCGATGATAAAGCCCCTTGATTCGATTCCAGCCACTGTATCTATTTTCGCATTGCTATAAATACGGTAAAACTCATCGGCGATATAATTCAACGCGTCATTCCTTTTGAAAACAGGATTTATGTCACGAAACAGTATCCCTGACTTCGGAAAATCCGAATAGTTGACTATTATATCTCGCAGGTTGACTTGCTTGGCTTTTGCTCCCACGCCAGTAAAGTTATATCCTGGTTGTAAAAAGATTGCGAACCGATTACTATACTTTATACGGCTCTAATGCGCAATACGCATAATGTCTACAGAGCAGCAGATACAATTTCGAGAGAAAATTGCAGGCCTTAGGGACTTTAATGAGACCTTTGAATTCGTGAAGACAGTGGTCCTGCAAAAATTCAAGCTGCATAGAGCTGGGCTAAGCCTGATATTGCAAATGATGCCAAGCAACCTTGGCGCCTATCATATGCTTGGCTCAAACGCAATCGTGGTGAATACGTACCTCTTGTCCACAGTAAAAAAGATTGTTAAATCAACCGAAGAGTACAACTCTTATGTATTCATGGTGCTCACCCACGAATACTTACACAGCCTTGGAATCATAGATGAGAGCACTGTTCGCCAGATGACTTTTGAGCTATGCACATGGCTGTTGGGTAACGATCATGCCGCAACCAAGATGGCAAAGGAAGGCCCGTCCGCGATTTACCCACAGTTAAGGTCATTGATGCAATTCCAATTTGGCAGGGATTTTCATGTTGTTAGAAACTTTGACAAAACCAACCAGACCTATATTCAATAATCTTATTGAATATCGTGTATTCAGTCTTTCAAGATTGAGCAACATTAACCTTAAGAAAAGGTCTTGGCCATAAAAAAGAGGCTATTAAATGAAAGACCCAAACTTCGCCGCAAAATCATGAGGTGGAAAAAGATCTACATGAGATGTTAGGTATACTAGTTGAAAAGATGGAGACATCTATAACGGGATCTTATAGTAATTTCACAAAGATTACATCATACGCAGAGTAGATTAAGACATAGATCAAAGAGGCCTTTTTAATTGCAGCAAGCCTTTTTGGGGATTAGTTTCTATGATGCCAACTCCGGCGCAATGGATCCTGCCAATTTGTGCAAAAATTACAACAAATAATGCTATTTCTTTACCATATTGAACTTGAGAAAGTATAATAAACATTCAAGTGCTAGTATCTCTTGTATGCCGATCAAGAACGGGGCAGAATACATTGAAAGCCTCAGGGGTAGAAATCTAAAAATATACCTTTTTGGAGAGCTCGTAAAAGAGCCAGTTGATCATCCCATGATCCGGCCATCGATAAATGCAGTGGCAGAGACCTATGACCTTGCGGCGCAGGATCCAGAGCTTGCTGCACCTCGTTCTT
>JALZFN010000226.1 GCA_030861545.1 Thermoproteota archaeon
ATTCTGTATATGCCATCATTTATTTCAGAAATATCAACTTCAACATCTTTATCGGCATAAAAGGTTCGGCTAACTTCTTCAGGCAATGTGAATTTACTTCGAAGGCAGATGATATAAAGAATTTCTACTAATATAATGTAAGAACAGTGTAAATCTTTTTAAAGATGATATGTTGACACTTGGAAAATAAACTAGTAGTTAATATAGTACCCTTAATCAGTATCATTTTGACACTTTTTGATCATGCTATCCCATTTCCTCAGGCCAATTAAAAGGAAAGAAAAGGGAAACGCAGCACGCAGCAATAGACTTTGGAGAAGACGGCAAGTTATAGGGACGCCAGAAATTAACACATTCTTAATCTATCCTAAAGCGGTCAAGATCAGCATCTGTGTTCTCAAGCTTGTATATTGACATATTCAACGATCATCACCATGTCTCCTTTGGCTCTTTCCTGTATGATCCCCCTGGTTGTTATCGAGAAATAATGCAAACCACTCAGTCGCTAACTGTGCTACCTGTTCAAGCGTACCTGGCTCTTCGAAGAGGTGTGTGGCACCAGGCACGATCACCATTTTTTTTTCGTCATCACTTAGTGAGTTTAGCCTACTAAGTGCTTCTTGATTAAGTCCTATGACGACCTTGTCGTCTCCGCCGACTATAAGTAGAGTAGGTGAACTAACCTGCTCTAGATATTCGCCGGCTAGGTCAGGACGTCCGCCGCGAGAAACAATTGCTCTTACGATATGTCTCTTATTTGCTGCCGCAACGAGAGCTGCTGCGGCTCCAGTGCTGGCACCGAAATAGCCAATACGGAATTTGTTATTGTTGTTCTCATCAGAATCCAAAGTATTGACTAGCCAGTCCGTTACTCCTGCAAGCCTGTCTGCGAGCAGCTTGATGTTGAACCTCAAATGTCCTGTTTGCTCATCTATCCTTTCTTCCTCTTCAGTAAGAAGATCAAAAAGAAGAGTTCCAAGCCCTGCCCGCTGCAATACGCCGGCGACATACCTATTACGGGTACTGAGCCTGCTGCTCCCGCTACCATGAGCAAACAGCACTATTCGCTGTTTGTTGCCAGTCGGTTGGCTCAAATCTCCCGACAGTACGTTTGAGCCAACTGGTATTCGAACTTGAACTTCCTTTCTTTTTGGATCAAAACCCTCCGTTCCATCCATAACCATCGAATGAGTGCCTGGCTCACAACATTCGCAACTCATGCAGTCAGTTGCATAATCATGGTCGCATTCTTTGCATGTGCAAATATTTTCAAGCGAAGCAGCTGACATTTGTAAGCCATTCCTCTTCATGCAAGATAAACTCGACTGTACCTACCGTCCTTTGGGGCTGTGATCATATAAAACCGCTGTATGTCTTCAATATCGTCTACTTCTTCTTTCCCCACTCTTGGCCTATAAAAGAAGAAAATGTCTCCTTCCTCTAAGACCTGGGACGTCCTTGATATAGTCATAGCTGCAGTTGTAGAAGATGGAAAATACAGGTTGTAGATCCTTCTGCTATTCGATAAGAGGTGCGAAATATTTCAGCCCAAGAGCAATGGATTGGATAACACTGCTCTGGCAGGCCTCTTTGGCCAAGAGCCTTACCAATGCTACACTATTCGCCTGGACCTAGCGGCGGGCGCCAAGCCGGACCAAATGGTCTGCTTTGATCAGGTTTTGAACCCCTATCAACTAAAAAAGTTGAACACACTATTACTGATAACATGGTAGCAATAACAATGGAAGGAGGGGGCTAACTGCTTAGCTTTTACGGACGCTACCTTATTTCTCTCATTAAAAAATTCCTGTTCATTTGTCTTTTCACATTATCGGACGATCTAAGGTAAAACTACATAATCATCAATAGTAGTGATGGAGATAGGCCGTAGATGGTTCTTCTTTTTGCTAGGTTTACCTGTTCTCTCCTGCTCCTCACTATACCGTTTCTTTTCTTCGGTTATTACATGATAAAAATAATCTTGCTCCGCATTACCCCCGAGCCCAGTAGGAGGATCAACTAGAACACTTGCTTGTTCCATAAACATAAGTGTATTACTGCAAAGGGAGCGAAGTTCCTCCCTACTAATCTGCACAAATTCCATCGAATGCACTATTTGATGTCGCCATTCAAACATTTTCATGAATTTTTCCAGTTCCTAACAAAGCCTCTTGAGCCGCGCCAAGGTTGGCTCAGGGGATACCTATTGATCAGCTTAACTGTGTCAAAGAACTTTAAGCCTAATAGTCTTGAAAAGACCCAATTTATCTCATCGGGATTAACAAAATCGAAGTTACTGGCGAAGAATTGCCCTTTAGTCAGTTTTTTTCTTCTTCCTCTTCTTCCCATGCTTTGATTGACTTTTTTGAGCATAGTTTCAAAGTCATGGTAATCAGTAAAGAATTTGGAGAAATCGACACCATTCTTGTCTACAATCATGGCTGCCATCAGTCGGAGGAAACCTTCTAAGGCACCTACATTTCTTATTATAATATAGCGGGTAATTGCCTCATTGACGTATTGGTCGTAGCGCTTGGTTTCGGACAACGTTTCGGCGATATCTGGATGCTCGGCCATATTCTTTCCAAACAATTTTGATAGAACCGGCTCCATCTCTTGGCTTTTATATGGGCGAACAGGTCGGAATAGGTATTCAGAATAAGAAAAATCTAGTTTTTTGCGCCTAGTATTGATCTTCTGCTTCTTGCCCAATCGTATTAACTAGAAGAGACTCTGCTACTAAAGAATGACAAATGGTTACTGTTACTACTACGATTATACTGTTTTGTTATTGTATTGGTTATTCATAATTCTGCCGATGATTGCTTATCCTTATTACGCAATTGTAGGTCACTGTTTTCTCCCGCTTTCAATAGATGAGACCCGATTTTTTTAGAACACTTGCACGCATCTGAACTTTCACCATTTTTTGAATTAAAGCCAAATCTCCTAATTGTTCAATGTTGTGGACTGCTAGAAGGCGGTCTATGTAAACATGGCCAGTACTACCAATTGTACCATTAGCTCCAAGGTATAGTATTGAACCATACGGTAATCTACTCTGTCGTATTTCGCCAAAGAATTTGTACTCTAATACAATACTTTGCTGTGTAGAGCCTCTGCTATTATCGCAATCCTAGGGCGTCTTTCAGATCTATTTCGTGATCTTGTTCCTGTGCTATAATTTCTCTTAATGCCTCAGAGAGAGCGAATTCACCAGCGCGCTCTGCCTGACGGATTCTCTCTCTATAGTTTTTGATAGTTTCTTGTTCAGCTCTCAGATCAATTTCAAGCATCGTCTTTGAATCCTGGGAATACTCAGCCTCTTTGCCTTTTACCGTCGGATCCGCTCCTAGATAGTCGATCTGCTTAGCCACCTCTAAGGCGTGTGCTAGCTCCTGTGATGCGTGTATCTTTAACTGCTCTGCAATGTCTTGATACTCAGCGCCTTTCAATGTAGAACTGAAGACCACGTATTGGATAATTGCTTTGTACTCTCTTGCCAGATCTTCATTGAGTCCTCTAATTATTTCGTCTTTACTTGAAGATGACGCTCCTTCAGCGTCAGCTGCTTCAGAACTCTTTGACATGGATTTATGTCTATTTCCATCTTCTTATAGTTATCTAGCTAAATCGATGTTTTGTTTTTGTCTGCTTTTGTCAAAGCAGAGAACCGCAACATCAACAATGTTATGCTTTCGATCTGTAAGCCATCATATAAGCAATACCGCCGCATATTACCCCTATACTTAAAATAACAATAAAAGTTGCTATATAGGGTATAAAGGAAGTCAATATTGCTACATCTTGATTCCCTAGTTTTCCTTCGACAAAAAGTGTGAGGACTCCGGAACCAGCCAAGCCTGCAAATATCATAAGTATTGTAGTACCAGCGCCTCCAATATTCATACCAAACAAGTGAATCCAAGCAAGAATATTTGATACCCTGGAGAACTTTCTTTTCAGATTGATTTCCAAATGGTTATAAAATACAGCAGTTGTTGCTATAGCAACAATTAGTATCAAATATAGAATGATCCCAATAAAGAACCATTTTGCAGGTCCTTCAAATGATAAGGAAAGGAATTGAATTAAATCTACATCTGTAGTTAGTAGCTGAAATGCTACAGTGGCTAAGGCCATTCCTGTAATTATTCCTCCCTGGATTATGGCTGCGATAATAAACCTATTTCCCCATTTAGTTTTCAGACTGTTTCTGTTATTATTATCATTATTTTGGTTTCCAGTCATACTATGATGCTTCCAAATCCTGTTTCCTGATATGACTCTTAGCCTAAAGATATCTTCGAACCAATCGACTCCATATCTTCATAAATCAGCCTTTGGGAATTATGAACTATGACGCTGCCTTTTCCAGCGTTCAGCGCTGCTGAGATAACATGTCGGATGCAATTAGGAATATGAGTGCAGTGCAGTCATATAGATCTCTAGATTCTTTTCAGATGCAAAGTATTCCAGTTTGAAAAGAGACGGATGCGATGGTCTGCTATTTTCAAAAAATGTTAAGCATTCCCGTATATGCCAAACATTAGCAAGTACGGCCAATTAACTCAATTCGCCTATATATCCCAATCCTAGTTTACAATTGTAAAGCTACTTTGTATTATATGGGGTATTGTAAGTACCTCACATATGGCTAAGGATCCTGTGTGTGGGATGTTTGTAGAAGAAAAGCCTGATGCCATCCACCATACTGTGGAAGGCAAGGAATATTTCTTCTGTAGCACTCAGTGCTTAAACGAGTTCACTGCTCCCGAGAGGGAGTTAAGCTAAAGAGACAGGTAGCAGTAAGCATTGGCCTCACAATTCCAATAACTATCTTTACCTATGTGATGCTTCTTCCAAGAGAAGTAAACAATTATGTTCTTCTTGCTTTAGCGACGCCGGTTCAG
>JALZFN010000028.1 GCA_030861545.1 Thermoproteota archaeon
ATGCAAGCACTTTGTAGTCTGTAGGAAGGTGCTGCAGTTCATCATACATAAGACGCTTCTTCTTTGGATAGTGTTTGCGTTTAGGCTGTACCATCTCTTGCGACATCGCTATTCTCTGCCCTCCTTGGCTTTTAGGGCAGTCAGCTTAGACGGCTTGCCCATCGTAAACTTAACCATGGCATTTCTGATATTCTTGTCACCCTGGGGTAGCTTTTTCTCGATCGCTGCAATTATGGCACTTGCATTTTCTGCAAGCTGGTTATCATCCATTTTCTCATCTCCTATCTTGGCGGACACATTGAGCTGGTTCTTTACCCTGATTCTGACAGAGTTTTTTAAACGGGCTGCAATGCTGTCTACCGGCGCTCCGTATGGAAGCGGGGTAGGCATCTTACCTCTTGGTCCCAAGAATTGCCCAAGAGACCGACCAATCGTCGCCATTTGTGTAGTATCTGCCAGGAAAAAGTCATGTGCCCTTACCAGCTTACGTGCTTCCCGTCTGTTGGTGCCAAGCCTATCAAGTTCCGCAGGATCCATTACTGCATCTATTCCTGCTTTGCGGGCTCTGCTGCCCATGTCGCCTGTAGCAATTACGCAGACGCTTGGCTCCTTGCTTTGCTTATAAGGAAGCGATACTACTTCATTGAGATTAAAGCCCTTCTTCACATCAATATCTTTAAGAACAATGGTCAATTCTGCAGACTGGGTAAACTTGCGATTATTAGATCCATCCCTCGCCTTTTTCACTAGTTCTAGCAATTGGTTATGGTTTACCATTCTCTTTAAACAGGATAAAAGCGTACAGAGCCACTTTTAATCTTTAGGATTTCTTCTTCATTTCTGATAACTTAATTGAGACCTATGCATTTTTTATATGAAGTGAGGTGAAAATTAGGACAGAAAAGATTCTTGACACCTATTTCATTTACGCATGATTTGTGATAGCGGGTAATGGTCACAGCGAACAGCTATCGGTTTTCACAAGGGATTTTCATAGAACATCAGACAGCGCCTCGTTAGTACATTCTTGCGTAATGAAATTACTGTCATTGCCTAAGAATAGAGAGGCCGTCATACCTAACTATGGTCTAATAATCTCTCCGTTTTTCAAGTCTTCATTCCCCTAATCGGCCCGGGTTCTTCGGCTGCATAATCTCATAGTTCGGGTAACTCTATGATAGCCATCCCAGCCCTATTTTGTAATGCTTATCGACATTAACAAGTAAGGTGAGCTAGTCTTGGTGATCAAAATGAAGTGAATAAAGAGTTGATGAAAAATCTGAACGTAGCTGAGAGTCATATATTGGAGAGTCAGGTGGATAACTTTGGGTACGGCCACTGGAGAATCCGCAATAAAATCATACCACAGTGACACGATGTAGGCTTGAAGCGTTGCAGTAATAAGACCAGACAGGGTCATTTATTTACATTGAAGTACGATTTCCTCATTTGCTTTTGGATGTAAGCGGCTATTTACAAAGAAGAAAATTGTATTTGATAATGGTAGACGGCGGCTGTAGCGTCTGTGCGAACATACATAAGTATAGAGATTCATCAACACACGCTCAATTAATGTGAGGTGATGCTGACAGTTGTGGCTTCAGGTTGTATCTACAACTACGATATTGATCTAGAACTCATGTCAATTTGGGCATTATCCTGCTGACTAGAATCCTGCCAATTTCTCATGTTTGCTTGCACAAATGCAACGCATAGCATAATGTCTGCCATTGCTTTGTGTCTTGCGATAACTCTTCATGCATCATACTGGCTGAGACAGAATTTGTATTCCGAAGGCTTCTTGCCTAGAGATATATACCAAAATATGAAACAATACTGAAGAAATTTTATCGTTCTATAAGGAAGCCTTAATAATCTGGGCATATATATGTGTCAATATATGACAAATGCATTTGAAGATGAGTCGCTTGGCTTAAAGCTAAAGGGTTACCGCTTGGTGCCAAATGACGGTCTCGAGACAAAAATTGCTGTTTACACGATAGAGATCGTCCAGTCCATACTTTCTGAACATCCAGAGATTATTGATCGCTGGTTGCAAAAATTACATGGGGAATATATAAGTAAGAAAAGATCCTGCGACCTTGAAAACGACCCGGTTGCCTGCTTCAACCTTTCTGCCTATGAAGACTTTGAAAGGCACTTTAGGAGCTGGGAGGACGGCGGCATAATAGCAATAGGCCTGCCAAACGAGAAGGTAATCAGAGTTAGCAAGAAGCCCTTGATTTCCATGGTCAATGAGAAGGTGGGCCATCTGGTCTGTAGCAAGTGTTTAGCAACTTTTACAGATCTGACTGAATTTGAAAAGCACTTTCGACAGGAAAATGAGCTAAAGCCACAAGAGAAAAAGGACAAACTCCAACAAAAGAATAAAGACGTGCCACTCAATCCAATATGGTGGCTTACGCCATAGCAAGGAAAACAAAAATCTTACAATAAATATCGAGATGTGCCTTAACGGATAATAAGACTAAAGCATACATCTGGTTTTTTTGCACACATAATGTCATGCCCGTTATTCTGACAACTATGGCGTGGTTGGAATTACTGTCATTTTTTAATAAGCTGAGAATGTGTGAGCACATACAACCGATGTAAACGTAGCTAGTGCATGGAAACGGCGGTAGAAAAGTTGCATGTCACGGACAAAAGACAGCAGGTTAAGAATGATCATAATCCTCGTATGAAAGACGAATAGTTGAGTGGCTGCCAAAATTATTTATCTACCAAATATTAGCCTCGAAAAGAATTAAAAGCATGAAAAATAGGAATCACTTCATGCCTGCGAATCCAGAGCTTCCTGATAAATTACATTCATGAGGTAAGGATATGGTACAAGGATATATCTTGGGTAACCGTAGTAAGGAGATAAAGAGGCTTGAGATACAAGCCGCTCTTTTTGAGCCCCTCACAAAACAGTCACTTTTGAATGCTGGTCTAAAGAAAGGTATGAGCTGCATCGATATTGGATGCGGTTCTGGCTCTGTAACCAGATTGATGGCTAGAGTTGTTGGAAGGACAGGACATGTAATCGGCTTGGACATTGACGACAAATATTTGCAATATTGTTCACGGCTCAATATCGCCTCAAAGCAAAACATCGAGTTTGTGCGTCACGATATCAGCAAGAGCCGGCTAAATATCGAAGAAGACTTTGACATTGTCTATGCACGGTTTGTATTCCAACATTTGAGAGGCAAAAGAGAAGCTGTGCATCGCATGAAGCAGATGGTAAAGAAGGGTGGTGCAGTGCTAATCCAAGATCTTGATCATTCGCCAGGCTCGTGGCTGTGCTATCCCGAAAATGAAGCATTCAACACGCTTAGAAAAATATACACTACTTTGATCAGGAAGGCAGGAGGTGACCCTCTGGCAGGGAGGAAGTTATACAAACTACTAGTTGATGAATCACTAAATACAAGTATGGAAATCTACTCACCTTGTATCCTAATGGGTAAAGGGCCATATAGTTCGCTTGGATGGCAGCTGGCAGAAAGCTTGAAACTTCAAATTTTAAATCATGGCCTACAAACGGCCCAAGAATATGCAAAGATGTACGTAGCGTTGAAAAAGCTCGCAAAGGACAGTGGAAGTTTCGTGGGCTATTCTAGGTTTTTAGCGTACTTGGCAGAGTTAGTAAATAATGCTATCTCCTCATTAATGGCTAGAATATCGGCTTCTTCCCCAATGGCATGAAAAATAACATAAATTGTTATTTCTTGTCAATATGCATAATAGCAGGACATTTTAGCCAGTCTGCTATCGATGTTATGATTTGCGTCCGCGATTCCTCACTATGCGTTGAGAGGTATTGATCGTAAAAAATCGCATCGTAGAACCAATGATCGCAGTCAAACATCTTGATCTCCTTCGCACCAGAACGAAGGAGATTGAAAAATTCCTCAGATACTTGGGGATACATCATCTTATCTTTTCTTCCATGCAAAATTAGTACGGGGATATTGCCCACGTCAGCGAGTTGAGACACCTTACTGCTTCTTATTGCAAGTATATCGACAAGGAATTGGTATGAGTAGATGAAGTTCATTGCATATTCTTTCATCATCCAGCGAACTTCGTCGCCGCCAGCATTTACATATTTTGGGAAGGCCTCTGTTATGGTAACGCGTTTATGGGGCATGAATATTCTGGCAAACAATAACAGGAAAAGCTGTAAAGTGTTTGGTTCTGCATCAAACCGCTTTCTCATGTTGGGGACCCTGATAAAAGGAGATAATAAAATTAATCCATCAATCGAACCCTTGAACACATGTGCATACCACAGAGCAAAGATACATCCCATGCTGTGACTTAGTAGGAATACCCGGGGGGATCTCTTTTTCTGTTGCATGACTATCTGATGAATAGATTCGATGCAGGCATCAAAATCCAAAAGGCCCCTTTTTCCATCTGACTCGCCGTGCCCTGGCAGGTCGATGCTGACGACATTGTAACCCGCGTTAGATAGTTTGCTTCCAGCATTTGCAAAAACTTGAGCATTGCAGCAAAGCCCATGGATACATAAGAGAGTGTCACTGGCAGGTTTCTTGGATGCAAATTCGATAGCGTTTATCCTGCCCCTTGTAGTGTGATAAGATATCACTCGTACGGCACCATGTGTGCTGCTGTGCGTATGGACAAAGCAGATCTCTTTTATCTTCTCCGAATGCTTTGGAAAAGTTTTGGAACCGGCGCGTCCTTTATCAGTGTGCGATAATACGAAATGAAACGCTGAGCGAGATATGGGTCATCATATTGAGAAATCGCGAGTGTAAATTGTTCTGGATTAAGATAGTCAGTAGTCTCGTAGCACACTGTTGTACCATCAACTACCATGAAACTCGCGGACAAGTTTGCCCTCCTAAGCTCAAGTCGTCCTGATCTGATTATGTTGTTTACCATTTCGAACGTTTCCCTATTTGGCGGGACTCTCAGTATTGCATTAAGTCTATTTTCGACACCAACCTGCTCCGGCAAACCGTCGAGCATATGCATCATGAGACCCTCATTAGCGATTTTATGGAACATCAGCTTTGAGAAATGAGGGTCATGATACCGTGTAGCTAGATAGACTTCTTTTTGTGCACTCTCCATCAGTTTTATTACTTCAAGAACTAATCTATTGTAATCCTTGATAACCGAGAATCCTGAAAGATGTGTTCCATTTACAAGTCCCTTCAAGCTGGTATTTTGTATTATTTCCTCAATCACTTTTTCCTTCTGATGCAAAGGAAAATCTTGTCTCGACTTCAGGACATCGACTGCTTTGAGGTTCCAATAGTTGGCCAGAACGTCCTCGAGAGTCTTGATATTACCATTGTAGACAAGTGAGCCAAAGGTAGTCGTTCGATAGACCGAATCGCGTTTTTCGATAAAGCCTAGATCGCGCAGGCGCTTGAGCCGTACATAGAATTGCTTCTTGCTGATATTGCCCCTATAATTCTCAGAAGAACCCTTGAAGCCAAAATATGCCATTTTCATTATGTTTAATGAATGTCTATCTGACAAAAGAGAGAAGACTTCTTCTATACATGTAGCCTGCTGTGGCATCCTCTTAGAGTAGCCACTGGCGGTATATAACTCTTAACTAGTCCCAGAATTGGCCACACGATGGGTTTGACTCAGAAGCAAAATGACACATACTTTTGTATACATTTAAATATCAGGAAGAAAAACCGAACACCAGCTGCTTTAAAAAGGGCAGGTTTCTGC
>JALZFN010000047.1 GCA_030861545.1 Thermoproteota archaeon
TTCATGCTGCTCTTACTGTTTGCCACATGGTGAGATAAATTGGTGCTAGCAGCTGGTGTTCGGGACAATATTATTCAGGTAGCTAATCCCTAATGTACTTCTTAAACCTATGCGAACTTTAGCTCGCTGTGTTTGGGTAAAGCTTAGTGTTATAAAGCGATCATCACTACTAGCCATGAGACCTGTCCCCTTGAATCCGAGGAGATTTTCTTGTCTGTAGAATACACGACCTAATAGTTTACGTCAGGCATACTATGCCTGTACACACGCAGCATAACGACAATGTTCTCTACGCATTTAGGCTGAGCAGTAAATTGAGTGCCTCAAATATAGCATAATACTCTCGCTTTAGATAACGGTCAGCTTAGACCAACACTACTGGAGGAAAAAAACTTGGCGTCTTACTCTCTAGCTGAAAACATTTACTATTGCGGCAACATCTTTCATAGCTGCCTTTTGTAATTCTTCGCGCACAGCCTTTGAGATATGCTCTTGGGCTGTAAGGCTTGAAAAGTCCATCAATTTTACGCCATCCAGGAGGTGGATTTGGGGGGCAAGATCTTTGCCGCTGGCCGCATGCTGCGAAAGAAGGCTATCGATCATATCAGCTACCTGGTCTGCGGAACCAGTGAAAATTGTTGCGTTCTCAAGGGAAAGCCGGACTCTGCCGTACTTATCAAGCACGAGCACCGGCTGCTTTTTCGATTGGAGGAAGAGCATTTTCTTTTTCACCTCGCAGGCAAATATGTTGTAGTTATCAGTCTCGAAAATACACTTTACTCCTTCCTCAACGCCGAAAAGCTCGCATGCGAGAGAATGGGCGTCTTCTTTCTTTATTTCCTGAGCACTTGTCGTGCCAATGTCCAATGAAACATTTCCCATCGCAGTCACTCGCATAACTGATCGCTCGCTGATGTATTCTGACTGGATTGTGATTGATTCAGGCAATGCACCGCGCTCTAGCGCAGCCTTTTTTACTTGATCTGCTAGCGCAGAAAGATCTTCTAGCCTAGGATTGTTGACAGTCTTTTCAGCCTCCTCATGAATCATAGCTGCGGCAACACCGATAGACGAGATCACCTCAGCATGTTCTGCAATCTTGTGCTGGAGCTGCTGCTTGATAGCAATATAGGGCACGAGCACTGATGCGCCTCCACCTCCACCTATGAGCACCACACGCTCTTTCTGGAGCTTGTATTCTTTAATCACGCGCTCGACTATATCAAGTACTTTTTTCGCGGAAATGTCGAGGATAGTTGTCGCCGCTTGCTCCATTGTAGTGCCCAGTCTGTTGGCAAGTATTGAAAGTGCCATCTTCGCAGAAACTTCGTTTGCTTTTGCATAGTCTCCTTCTGACACAAGACCAAGTGCGTTTGCAGCGCAAGTGTTTGTTATCGCAAAACGTTTACTGCCGGCAGATTCTATTGCCAGATAATCAATGGGATCGCCTTCTTTTGGTTTGAAGGTGATAATCTGTCCATCCTCAAGCTCCTCTGGCGATACAAAGCAAGAGTAGGGAAGGCCAGCAATATGTGCAGAACGAGGTCCAACATCTGTTATTTTTCTGCCTGACCACCGCACAAGCGAACCACCCCCGACTCCGGCCACTCGGACATCAAGCGATCGTATGCATGTGGGATGCTGCATTATTGTGACGTAGCGCATCTCAGGCTTGCCATCTTTGATCGCGCAGACATTCGTCGATGTGCCACCGACTTCTATGAATACGCCATCAATTACACGCAAGTGCAGGAGAGCTCCGGCGACGCTTGCTGCGGGGCCGGACAGAACAGTGACAATTGGCTTGCTTTGAAAAGTGCTCATGTCTGTGATCCCGCCATCGCCTTTCATTACCAGGACAGGAGCAGTAATTTTTTCATCCCGCACAGCGGACTCGACAAACTTCGCCGTGCTTGTTGACTTAGGTAGTATGCCTCCGTTGATTGCTGCGGTAAGGGTCCTTATCTCAAGTCCATATATACCGGTCAGTTCGTGACCTGCAGTAGCAGGCATATCTGCTCTTTCCATCACATACTTCTCGTTACTTGGGTCGTCTACGCTGTACGCCTCGCTAACTACAATGACCTCAGCATGTTCTTTTTTTAGCTCGGCTACAGCCTCGTCGATTTCCTTATCCTCAAGGTATTTTGAAGTGTCAAGGAAACGGTAGCACGTTTGTAGATACTTGTTTGGAGCAAGCTTGATGTCTTTGATATTTGTGCGCTTAATTACATTTGATTTTTCCAAGCCCACACCCATACCTATAATTCCAACCTTGGCAGTATCGCCTTCAAGCAGAGCGTTGACTGCCTGCGTGGTACTGTGAGATATCAACTCGATCTCCGAGTTGTGAATCGAATTTTTGCGTATTAAGGTGCCGAGCGCCTCAACTATGCCAGTTGAAACACCATTGGACGAAGAATGTGTGGTAGGGACGGTGACCTTGTCTAGTATCTTGCCTGTCACCATTTCAATGGCTACGGCCTTGGTGAACGTACCACCTACATCAATGCCGACTCTAATTCTCCTCTTTTCCAAAAGCGTTAGGCAAGCCTAACTGACCAATGTAATTTATGTTTTCGTATATATGTCAGTCTGCGATAAGTCATACTAGATCAAACAGATCAGATCATTTTTATGTTATATTTTTTGATTGCAAACCACTTTGGTTTTGTTAATCTACATAAATCGTTATAGTATGACTTCTAATCTATATACACAAATATCGTAAAGCACAATATTGAGGCCGATCAAATGTGGCTAGAGTTCTTCCTCATGTAATGAGAAATATCAATGAGTTTAACATACCTTCTGGTGATACACATGGCTATGAGATATTGTATTTTGGGGTAAATCTAATACTTATGTTTGATTATAGATTGTCCTTTGACGTAGAGCTAAAAAGTGCAAACGACGGTGGTAATAGTAGTGATAATATACAAGTCATAATAATTAGCAGAAAGGACGTTTTAGCGTGGAAAAAGAGCAGTGGTAGTAAAAGTTCTACTCAAGATATAGCAAAGTTGCACTATTTTAATAGCGGACAAAAAATTAATGATATATTTAGGCCGTCGATAAGTGATGCATATGCCTTTATCTTGAGCAATAGACTATCCTCAAACAATAGTCCCAAAAAAGTTGATGTCACTCTTGTTCACACTTGGCAACAGGAAATAAAAGAATCACAATTAAAAGATAGAGTATGAATTAATGGTTGCACAAATTGGCAACAGTAATTTAATCTTATTCTAAAATGAATTAATCTGAAGCTTTATCGCTCATCACTCTGCTGCTAGGTTTCAAATCTCACAGGCCCTGTTCAAACCCCTTCAAAAAATTGCGGTTTGATCCTCGTCCTAAAATGGATCATTTTATCCCGGTCTGACCGGAAATACCTCTGCCTATCTCGTGGATCGCATCATGTAATTTCCGCTATTATAATTCAGTGTCGATTATTTGGCATCACGATTTTCTTCAATTATCCCGAAAGTATTCCCCTCGGTATCCTGACACGTAGCAAACCATCCCACCCCCGGAATTGGCATCTTTGGCATCAGGATCTTGCCGCCCTTTTCTTGAACCATCGTAGAAAACTTTTCAACTGAAGAAACGCCGATTGTATTCATGTTCGGCATGCTTTGTTGGTCCTTTTTCGACAGTCCGCCATTGATTCCTGGTTCGTTTCCTTCCCCTGTCGTTATCATCCAGTATTCCATAGGCCCGTTCCATTTTTCGAATTTCCATCCAAAGATGTCTTTATAAAAGTTCATTGCTCTCTCAGGGTTTTCAGCAGTCATGTCAAAATGATTTGGTCTAGGCATAGACGTGTTACGAACATTAGCTATTTATGAGATCTACACAGTGAAATCCGCAGCACTCAGAGACATTATCAACAGCTAGTACATGAAAAAAGGAATGTTCAAGGAATAAAGGTGTGACTGAAAAGCTTTCTGTTCGACAAAAACTATTAGCAGTAACACACTTTAATACTCAATTCGAGCGACAATACGGTCACAGCCCCCGTCCAATCCTTAGGTATTAACACATATCGCGAATTAATAAGAGCGAGCACAGCTATAACAATCATGAAAGATCATTAAAGCCACCTGTAAAAGAGGGCATCTGAATTCAATGAAGAGAATTGTTCTCGATCGGATAACATAGCTGTTAAACAAGTAAACTATTCCATTTCCTAATCATTAGACATATAAGCAAATTTGGCAGAACCGATTAGGTATATACAAATAACTATTATATGCAACATCTTTATTTCAAATACAATGATTAACAGCCCATTTATGTACGGTATTCTAATGACAGTCGTTATAACACTGTTTGTTTCAGGGCCCTTCGGCGTCGGTTCATTACCGATTCTCATTGCGTCTGCCACGCTAGCACCTACCGATTCTGTGCCATCTAATGAATCCGCCGTAACAGACACTGCTGCATCCGGTTCGATCAGCTCCTTATATGATCGGGTTGAACCTTCTGTTGTTCAAATATCTCCTCAATTCACGGAATTTGATATTTTTAGAACACCTTTGCCCTCGGAAAATACTGCTCAAGGCTATGGTTCGGGATTTGTTTTTGATGCGCAGGGACATATAGTTACAAACTCTCATGTTGTTGGTGCTGTCAATAGTACGGCTCAAGTAACTTTTCCGGACGGAAGATCATTTATTGCCACGGTAATTGGAGATGATGTCTTCTCTGACATTGCAGTACTAGAAATTAACCAAAGTGGTATTTCAGAAGAGAGCTTAGAATTTATCCCTCTTCCAGTTGCAAACTCGTCTACAATTAAGGTAGGGGAGCCTGTAGTTGCAATAGGTTACCCATTTGCAACGTCTCTAGGATCAAAAAGTACATTATCAGCAGGCGTGATAAGCCAAACGCAGAGGTTGATTCTGTCAGATTATGGATACCAGGCGGCCATACAAACTGACGTTGATATTAACCCAGGAAATTCCGGAGGTCCTCTCTTAAACATAAATGGTGAAGTAGTAGGAATCAATACTGCCATTTTTTCACCAGGAACTGGCGCGGAAATTAATTATGCAGTCCCATCAGATATGATATCAACAGTTGTACCTTCATTGATTGAAAACGGGGGTTACTTGCACCCTTGGATTGGTATTGATGCAGTTACACTCACACCAGAGATGGCGGCGGCTGCTGGGATGCCTAGTATTGTAAGAGGTGTATTGATATATCACTTAGTAAGTGATAACCCCGCTGATCAGGTTGGCAGTCTTTCTGGAACTACAACAGACGAGTATGGCAATATTAATGCTGGAGATGTTATAGTTGGCGTCAATGGTAACGCCGTAACTACGATTGAAGATCTATTTTATTACCTAGAAAAAGAGGCGGTTCCTTTTGAACCTGTAGTCTTGAATGTAAATGACCATGGTGCTATAGAAGATGTCAGTATAACAGTTTCGTACAAAATCCCATCTGATGTGTTTTACTGCCTGACGTGCATGTAGCGATGACTGAGAGCAAAAATAAACCTGGGAGATTCATAACATGATGAAAGAAGTTCAGCTAGTCGAAAGGACAAAGAAAGAGGATAAAAAATGTCCTAGATCAGAGATAGTCATTTACTGTCCCTCCTTTTCTCAGAATACCTCCCCTAGCATCTCAACGGTCGCTGCAGCTAATAGCATAAAGAACATCTTCCTACTGCCAGAGAGTACGAAGAATCGATTTTTGCTATTCTCTAATATGTAAGATAGGAACGTCTGTAGCGCTGGGTAACCAGATGCTCCTAACGTGTTGACTATTGGCATGGCCAATGCAGAAAAAGATTCCATACTTCATCATCATTCTCAGGAATCATATTCTTGTCATTGCCGACATATAAGGCCAGCCTATTTTTTGTTAATTCAAATACAATTCACTAAAGACAATTTACAAAGGACTTGGCTATTATGGGATAGGTGGAGGAACAAATTGTTCAGCTGAATTGAAATGCTCTTCATGTATGTATGCTATCGTAAGTATGCGTCCCTCCTCGAATGGTCTTCCAACTAGTTGAATACCGATAGGCAGCTTAGAATCAACAAACCCTGCTGGAATATTAACTGCAGGAAGACCAGTAACATTAAATACTGTTGTTAACCTGTTCAAGGCAAAGTATACGTCAACAGTCTTTTCGTCGATAATGGATTCCTTCTGATCTAAAAATGGTGCGGGAATAATTGTAGTAGGGACCAATAAGGCATCATATTCAGACATAGCTTTCAAAAATGCATCCTTGATTTCCTGTTTCCATTTACTAAGGGCATTAATGTACTCCACTGCTGTTATTTCAAGTCCTTTTTCTAGCATTCTTATTACATCATCTCCATAGTCGTGACGCCTTGAAGTCATCCATTCATGATGAATTGCGGCTGATTCGCTCAGTCGAATTGCCCTCCAAGTCTCAAATATCTTGTCCGTTCCATCTACGTCAACATCTGATGCAGTAGTTATTTGACACTCGTGTAGACTATCTACAAACTTTTCAAATATTTCCATTACTTTTGGTTCAATCACATCAAAGAAGAATTGCTTTGGTATTCCAATCTTAATTTTCTTACTGCTATAGTTATTATTTCTTCTTCCCACCGAAGAAATCTCTTTCAAGTAATTGGGAACTGGTACCTTTGCAGAAGATCCGTCAAGTCTGTCATAACCGGCTATTATCTGAAGGACTGCAGCGATATCCCAGGCACTTCTGGCTAACGGTCCCACATGATCAATTGAGGGAGCTAAAGGCATCA
>JALZFN010000013.1 GCA_030861545.1 Thermoproteota archaeon
GACCTTACACCAAGAATACTGTTGATGAACACTTGGACATGCTTATGTTCTGCCACCACCTAAATCCTGCAGTTGCTGAAGATGTAGCATTTGCAGAGTCCAGAATTAGGGCAGAGACCATCGCAGCAGAAGACGTACTGCATGACGAAGGGGTATTGAGCATGTATTCTTCAGACAGCCAAGCGATGGGCAGAATTGGCGAAGTGGTCATAAGAGCGTGGCAGACAGCAGACAAGATGAAGAAGATGAAAGGTAAACTTCCACAAGAAACAGGCGACAATGACAACTTTAGAGCACGCAGATATATTGCCAAGACAACGATTAACTGTGCGATAACACATGGTGTCTCAGACTATTTAGGCTCCCTTGAAGTAGGCAAGTATGCAGACATCGTCATGTATCCGATGGCCTTCTTCCCAGCGAAGCCAAAGATGGTACTCAAGGGCGGGTTCATTGCATGGTCAATAATGGGAGATCCCAACGCATCGCTGCCAACACCAGAACCCGTATACTATAGGCCGATGTTTGGAGCAATGGGCAAGGCGGTCAAGCGGACTTCATACACATTTATGTCTCAGAGCGCAATGGACCTGGGAGTCCCACAAAAGTTAGGCCTCGAGAAGATAGTTCTTCCAGTGAAGAATTGTAGAACCATCAGCAAGAAAGATATGATGTGGAATGATGAAACGCCCAAGATCGATATCGACCCCGAAACCTATGAAGTAAAACTGGACGGAAAAATAGCCACAGTTGACCCCGCAAACGAGCTAGCACTGGCGCAAAGATACTTTATGGCATAGCACTCCGAAGAACGCAAGCAAGCTAGTTTGGCTTGACTGCATCTTTTCCTTTTTTATTAGTGAAATACCTTTATCTTTATCTCCTCTGCACCTCTACTCATGTCAACAAACCCTAATTTTGGTGTGTGGCGGCCTATGGCCGAAAGTGTTGAATTCAATGCACTAGAGTCCAACTCTAATGCAGTAATGGCTGTTGCCGACACAGTGCGCACTACCCTTGGACCAAAGGGACTTGATAAGTTGCTTATTGACCAGGCAATGAACAGACATGTGTCAAATGATGGTGTTACAATATTACTTTCGCTAAAGGCTATTCATCCTGTGGCAAGGATGATCGTAGAGATAGCCGAACGGCAAGAGCAGCTGGTTGGAGACGGAACAACTACTGCCGTAGTTATGTCTGCAGAAATGATCAAGGAGGGCAAGCGCTTGATAAAGGAGCTAGGTGTTCATCCTACAAAGGTTGCAGAAGGAATTGAAAATGGTGTAAGACATGCCTGTCACCTACTAAACAAAGAATCAAAACGCATTTCAATCAACGACATAGAGCTTGAACAAGTTGTTAGAACCTCTCTAGCATCCAAGCTTGACGGGGAGAGGCTTGCAAGCCTCGTCATCACGGCACTCCGGATGGTAGGCGAGAATGCAAGGTACAACGGTGAGTATGACTTTAACAAATCAATCATGGTATTACGCAAGACTAGCATTGAAGACCAGGTTGTCAACGGTATTGTGCTGGAAAGGAATAGGATCGATCCCGAGCTTCCTCTTGAGGTAAGAAACGCAAGAATTCTGATCGCAAGGCTTGATCTCAAGCCTGTCAAAGAGTCATGGATAAAGGAGAACAATAAGTACCAGGAAATACTGCTGATGGAAAATGACAGGATTGCAAAATCAAGAGAAATAGTAGACGCCATGCTGTCGACAGGTGCCAACACTATACTTATAGCATCTCCAGAAGTCGACCAAGCCGTGGAGGACATCCTTGTTGCCCGGGGAGTGTTTGCTGCAAGGATATCGGCAGAAGAGATCGAACACTTGTCTCGCTACACAGGGGCAAAGGTCGCACGCGTGAATGACGATCTCAAGAGGCCAGACATACTAGGCGCCGCAGAACACGTTCGGGAGGATGAAGATAATGACATAATCTATCTTGAGGGTGGAAGAGGTAAGAACATGGTCACTTTAATGGTTTCTGGGACCACAAAGGAGACTTCACTTGAACGGTGGAGAGCTGCAATCGATGGTGTAAATGCTGCAGAAGCAGCTTTGAATAAGGGTGTTGTTCCCGGAGGAGGCGCTGCCGAACTGCACATAATAGATAAGGTCAAGGGGCTTCATCTCAAAGGGTTAGAACAAGTGGGGCTTGAAGTCGTAGCTTCTGCACTCGAAAGCATCATGCGCCAAATATTAACTAATGCCGGATTTAACGGTCTGGAAAAGGTGATGTCAGCGAAGGCATCGCCTCCGGGCTACGGCATCAACATCAATACAGGCGAAACAATTGATATGTGGAAGACGGGTATAATAGACCCTTTGCTGGTCAAAACGATGGCGCTTGAAGCGGCCGGTGAAATCGCCAAATCTGTTCTAAGAATTGACAGAAATCTTGCAGCAGAAGATCTCAGTCAGCAAGCCCTGTCTGAGACAAAAAGGTGAATTGCTCGATGATCAGGCACTGTGTTGAAGAATCAAACGTGGATGGCGATATGAGCATAATCGATCCAAATAAGATTAGGCATGTAACGGTTGCTGGTGGTAAAATTGTGTCGATGTCAGGCTTGATCGATCCAGTATCGCATCTAAATCTCGACTTTTCTGATCATAGAGTCACGATTTGTATCATCGCGGAAGCATTTGAAAAGGGAGCTAATGTGAAGATGGACGGCGATGGCTTTGTCTTCGCCACTGTTCCAAAGTCTTCCTACCGACATTATGGATACGTTGACTACACCCAAAGACTGGTAGATATGATAAAGGCAGTAAAACGAAACCAAGAGTACAGAAAGAGTAGGCAAACTGCTAATCAAACAACGGAAGCATAGTACATCCATGATTACCATCGATTCAGTAATAGGAAATATGTATCATGATTCGCATCTGAGAGAGCGTTATGCAGAAATGTCGTCAAAATCATTATCTGAGTTCATAAAAATCAACAGGACTGAAGCCCAACGCGTTAGAATGCGCAAGACATCAAGCAAAGGGACTGATATTGCAGTTACATTGACCCCAGGCACGAAGCTAAGGCACGGAGACGTCCTTCTGATTGCAAACGATAAGATGATAACCATTGAACTTGAGCCGGAGAATGTCGCAGTGATAGAAATGAAGGATAATATACATGAAAATGAGATTGTACAATTGCCTGTTAGGGTTGGGCACGCTATAGGAAATCTGCACAGACCAATAAAAATTGAGGGCAGAAAGATTTATTTTCCAATACAAGCGGATCAGGAAATCGATATGTTCAAAAAGGTATTCGCCCCGCTTTTGGATCATTTGGAGATAAGCCAAGCCAAAATAGTTTTTGAGCCAGAAGAAGGAATGGATATACATGAACATAGATGATAATGACAAGGATATTACCGTAGATGCAGCTGACTTGAGCATGTTGCAGCTCTCTGACTCATTTTTTCCAACGGGTATGTATTCAATGTCTAATGGCCTCGAAGCTATTTTTTATAGTGGCAAGAAGATGAAAGCGGAAGAGCTACGAAACCTTCTGAAGACTTTACTCGAATATCAAATAGGCCCGGCAGACTGTACTGCACTTGCAAACGCCTACGAGCATGCTTCAAAGGTCAATCTTCCAAAGTTGATTGAAGTGGATAGAGCAATATTCTCAATGAAGCTCATACAAGAGATCAGGGATGCATCCGTCAGATCTGGCACGCAGCTGATACGCTGTATCCGATCATTCTCTGATAACGAGATCCTTGGCCGGTATGAAGATTCGATAAGGGTAGGGCAAGCATTTGGACCGTATCCTGTGGCGTTGGCAGTTGCTGCGAACGCTTTTTCGATTCCAAAAAGAAAAGCTGCGCTTATGATGCTTTATTCATTTTCTGTGAGCATAGTTGGTGCTGCATTGCGGCTTGGAATGCTGCAGCATTTTGATGGCCAGAAGGTGATCGATGAGCTCAAGCCGACCATAGTCAATGTGATAAACGCAAATATCAATAGGCCGATTGCAGGCATCTGGCAATTTGCTCCGTCAATGGATATAATGCAGATAACTCATGAGAGAATGAATTCTAAAATGTTTATTACGTAACCAGGGTGCACACTTATATAATGAGGACTGGAAATCGAATTCGATGACTGCAAAACGAATTCCAAGACTCGGAATTGGAGGTCCAGTAGGCTCTGGCAAAACGATGCTAATTGAAAAGATTGTACCTGTTTTGGCTGCTAAAGGATACAAGGTGGGCATTATTTCAAATGATGTGGTTTCAAGAGAAGATGCCGATAGGATGCGTCGTAATTTGGCAAAGGAACAAGGACTAATGGCAGAAGATTTAGTCATTGGTCTTGCGACAGGCGGCTGCCCCCACACTGCTGTGCGTGAAGACCCCTCCATGAATATATCTGTCATCGAAGAAATGGAATCAAAATATGACTATCTTGATCTGATAATAATTGAAAGTGGTGGTGATAACATCACCACCACCTTTAGTCCAGCGTTAGCAGACTACTTTATTTATATAATAGACGTGTCTGGTGGAGATAAGTACCCGCGAAAAAGGGGGTTAGGAATAGAGACAGCTGATCTCTTGGTCATAAATAAGATTGATCTCGCCCCTATGGTAGGAGCAGATCTAGCAATTATGGAAAGCGACGCAAAAGTTGTCAGAGGAGATAAACCCTATGTCTTTGTAAACTCTAAAACAGGTCAAGGGATAGCTCAGGTGGCAGAACACATCATTAGAGACATATTGTTTGAATCTCCGCCAAAAACAGTTGCCACGAACTGAAAAAAGACATGGAAGGAACTGAGCTCGAGCACTACACTCCAAAGGAAGTTCCGCCAGAAGTGCTTGCATATGGCTCTAGCTTGTCGCAGCTAGGTGTCGGCAAGGCAGGCAAGCTCGGAGCGCTCGTACTTAGGCTTGAAGAGGAGAAAAGTACCAGTAAGACTTCCGTAAAAGAGCAGTACTCACGTGTTCCACTTTACACCCAGCGTGCCCTTTACCTTGAAGAGGCACTATCAAATATGGCGTATATGTATATCATCTCACCATCAGGAGGAATATTGCAAGGCGATAGGTACAGGATAGATATCACACTTCGGAAGCATGCATTTGCTCATATTACGACACAGGGAGCAACGAGAGTATACAGAATGGAGAGGAACTATGCGACGCAGATAGTGAACATAGATGTTGGTGAAGGTTGCTACTTTGAATACATTCCAGATCAAGTGATCCCCTATCGCGATTCTAGATTTTACCAAGAAGCCAACTTACGTGTGCACGATAACGGAACATTGCTATACTCAGAGATCATAACGCCTGGCAGGGTCGCAAGTGGAGAGCACTTTGATTATGATATCTGCTACATGAAGGTTATTGCAAAGGATCACAATGATGCACTAAAGTTCACTGACGTAGCAATGTTAGAACCCAAAAAGCGTGATATGAAGGTATTCGGTGTTTTAGCCGATCATGATGTTGTAAGCAATATGTACATTCTCACGAAAAATAAGTCGCGAGACATCAACGTGAGCGTGAATGCGATTCTTCAGTCCATAGCAAAAGTTAATGGTGGTGCCACGATCCTTCCGAATAATTCTGGCGTCGCAATAAGAATGCTTGGAAACACGGCAAGTGATCTAAGATATGCAATTTATGAAGTTGTAAGGATCGTTAGAAGGATCATCCTAGATGCTCCCTTCAGTGGAATTAGAAAGGGGTAATTGTAACGTCAGTATCACAGCTATCTTCTGCTAGTTATCCAAAACTCCGTGACCTTTACTCTATGACTTTTTTCTGTTTGATGTAGATCGGCGTTCCATTTTGTATCAAAAACACTATCGCAATCTTCGCACCAGGCGGCAACGCTTTTCCGATGCTTGTCAAATGCATTCATACAGGTACCTCTGTTTATTTTCCATACCAGCAGTAATAAATATTACTTACAGGGTTTGCCTCACGTAACAACAATTGATGCCTGGATGACTGAATTGGGAAAAGACTGGCTTAGGAAATCAACGAGCTTCAGATAGCAATCAGGGCCCTTAAAGGTCTTTGTTGTAAGTACACCCTCAAATACTGAAGCATTTATAGTAATTGAATCTGTTGTCAGCAGCAGTTGGATATTCGATTGTGACATTGATTGTGTTTGCATTATGATGGTTTATTAGCTATTGGGCACAAATTGTTCTAAATTGGACAAGAGGCAGCGATAATAGGTGTAGTTATTTTTGGGTTGCTGCACGGAGCGAACCCCTCATATGGGTGGACGGTTGCTGCCGTCTACTCCATACATAGTAGAAGAAGGATAGTAGGGGCCATCGTGAGCTCCGGCATGATTGTCGGGGTCACATTTTTGTCATCAATCATAGTCGT
>JALZFN010000017.1 GCA_030861545.1 Thermoproteota archaeon
CGATTTCGAAGCAAAGAATCCCAATTGGAATAGTTACTGAAAGGGATATCATATTTCGGGTAGTAGCTCAAAACAAGGGGCCATTCAAGATTACATTGAAGGATATAATGAGTGCTCCCATCATCACCATAGATTCTGATAAGTCTGACAAGGAGGCACTTGTTATACTAAAGCAGAATGGGATAAACCGCTTACCTGTTGTGAATAAGGGCAACCTTATTGGTCTGATAACAACAGAGATGATCGCGCACAAAAGTGTTTGATTTACCCATCTTGTACCAAGAAGGGTTGCTGAGAGAGATGAGCTATAATATTGGTAATTGATGACTTTCCATTTTGGCTTCGCTATGCACATTTCATTAATGTGATTTTCATAACACTTTTAATCCGCAGTGGTATCGAAATTCTCTCTGCCCTTCCCAAATTATATTGGAATGATCATGCCAAGCCTGGTACCGAATGGATTAAATTTACAAGAAAGGAAATGCCTAAAGACCAGCTTTGGACATCACTTGATGAAGAAGAATCATTCTCTTCGTGGATAGCACTACCTGGTAGAAAAAATCTGGGCCTTGGAAGACACTGGCATTTTTTCTCTATGATATTTTGGCTAGCAAATGGTGCCATTTATTATATTCTGCTTTTTTCAAGTGGAGAATGGACCAGGCTTATTCCTACCTCTACTTCAATTTTTTCTGAAGCAATTAATACCGCGCTTATTTATGCAAGCCTTCAGTCTCCTCCCCCTGGCGATCCATACAATCCTCTGCAACAGCTTACTTATTTTGGAGTAGTTTTCCTTCTTGGCCCTTTTATGATAGCTTCTGGTGCTGCAATGTCGCCAGCACTTGGAGCCAGGTTTCCCAGATATCCACGCATATTTGGTGGCCGTCAGGCGGCACGAAGCCTTCACTTTCTAGGACTTGTTGCTTTTCTTCTATTTATTGCCATTCACATAGCAATGGTCACACTTGAGAGATTTCCTGAGAATATGGGTAACATTGTGCTTGGGGATCCTAAAGGCATCAATATTGCAACTGCAATAGGTCTGTTTGCGTTCTATGCCGTATCTGTTATAATAGTTCATGTGTGGGCCACTACCATTTCCCTTCGCAATCCTCGTTTTGTTCAAAGGGGGTTGGGCAAAGTGATAGAACCCATAAGACGTCTACTATTTAGACGTGTTATTTCCAGACAGCACTATTCTGTTTCTGATATTTCTCCCTTTTTCAGAGTTAATGGAATGCCTCCTGACAGTAGAGAATACAAAGAACTAGCAGATAGCAATTTCGTAAAATGGAGGCTGCATATTCATGGTTTGGTTAACAGGCAACTCGATTTGTCTTTACAGAACCTTGAAGAAATGGTAAAGCAATCACAAATTACAGAACATAGCTGTATCCAAGGATGGACTGCAATTGCACAGTGGGCAGGCGTGCCAATGGTAGAAATTCTATCTCGATGCGAACCACTTCCCGAAGCAAAATATGTTGTCTTCCACTCTTTTCAGCATGACAATGATGGCTTTGAATACTATGAAGTCTTGGATATCGAGCTTGCAAAACATCCGCAGACTATTCTTGCATATGAGATGAATGGTAAGAGATTAGAAGTACCACATGTTGCTCCCTTGAGGCTAAGGGTAGAAACTCAACTTGGATACAAAATGGTAAAATGGCTGCACTCAATTGAACTAGTATCAGATTACCGCAATATAGGCAAAGGTCAAGGAGGTTATAGAGAAGATGTAATGTTCTATGGAATGGGTGCAGGAATATAATGAGCAGCAGCATCAATGAGAAGTGAGACGAGAAGACATGAGCTATACGATTTGGATGCATCAACCGTCTTGTTATCTACACTGAAAGGGCGTTGCCGCGGGCTGGAGCTGCCTGCAAATTATTGCTCGAGTCCCGGCCATCCTAAAAGATTGATTTCTTTCTCCTTTCTCTCTTATTTACTTCTCTACCTCTATACCTTTCTGTAATATTCAAAAAATGCGGTCAGAGAATAGAGAATACTATTACCAGAGTTGTCTATAATGCTGCTATTGCTATCTCTTCCCTCCATTCTTTCCTTGAATCTCGGAAGTATCATTTCTCATATGACAACACAGCCGCTTCTTTGGTTTCTGATTTGCGATGTTATCATCTTGACCGTTTATCCTGGTTGTCTGCTTTTTCTTTTAGAAAAAAAATTCTGCCTTCAATTAATAATAATGTTTACATATTTATTAATCCTTGTTAGTAATTTCTTGCTGCTTATCTTGGAATTACTGCTAAGCAATTATCATAAACTCTCATAAATCGAGCGTGGTTACTTTGTCATTATCACATATTTCATTACTTTTGGTATCTGAGCACTTAGATTCGAATAAAAAGCCAGACGGGCAATCGGATCCATTTAAAAGCACTTCAGAAAGTGGATTCCCTATTATTCATAGTTGGATAAAATAAAAGCCGGTAAACAAGACCCTGTCCTCTCAAAGGGGTGTCTTATCTAACTCAGAAAACAAACTCGGCCTTTTCCCTCGCTAATTAGTTGAGGAGGTTGTATTCATTATTACCTTTGCATACGTTGCCAACTGTTCGTTGCCAGTGTATATTGGTGGATACTGGACTTCTAACAGAGTCTGCTGTCCCCCACCGTCTGAGATTATCCATTGTACAAAGTTCAAAATTGCTGCATTTTTTCCCTCTTTATCATCATCATCATTAGCCAACAATAACGAGGCATAATAGAGCCCAACTATAGGGTAAGAACCGTTTATGAGCCTACTTGCGTTTATGGTAGGGATTTGTTCTTGTTGCTGCTGCGGCGGCGACAACGGTTGTTGACCTATGCTAGAATTGTGGAATTCAAGGGCAGCATCTACACTGCGACCTATGGATTGCGTTGAAGGAACAATGTACTCGCCATCAGCATCTCTGATTGCGGCATATGTCATTCTAGTCTGTACGGCGTATGAAAAATCTACATATCCTACAGAATACGGTGTTTTTCTAACCATTCCTGCAAGCTCGGCTGGTCCTGTAACCGCAATGCTATCGTTTGCCCACGTTATACTCCGGGAACTGAGATACTGGTTAAGCAACATAAGAGAGCTACTGGTATTGTTTTCCATGTCACTATCGTGTACAACAATAATTCTTTCATCTGGAAGGTTAAGACTAGGATTCAAGTCTTTGATAACTGCATCATTCCACCGCGTGATAGTACCGTTCAATATGAGAAATAACGTTGTAGAATTGAGCCTCAGACCTGACGGTATATCCGGAAAGGCGGGAATATTGTATACTATGGCCACAGCTTGGGCACTCACAGGAATACGCACGGTATTATTGTTATCATCCGGAGTGCCAACTATTGCCAAGCGACCACCATTGCCACCTCTACTAACTTCCTTTATTTGCCTCTCGTCCAAATAGTCTATGTTGACACTCCCTGATGATCCAAGCTGTTGATTTTCGTACTGAGCAGCCCATCTCTGAACAAAAGGAAATGCCGTCATGGTAGATACAACATCAATTGGTGCTGGGGGTGGGGGCGGTGACACTATGGCAGCAGTTTGAGTACTGTTGCTATCATTCGTAGCTATCCTAGTTTTGTCTGGCTCCTCCGGCTTTGGCTGGGGGCTAGGCCTTGGTTGGAAAAAAGGTGTTAATACAATAGATATTACTATTATTATTATTACTGCCAGCGACAGGATTACTAATAACGGCATTAAGGCAGTTTTTTTCTTGCTCAAAACAACTATATCCTTTGTTTTCAAGATAATTAAGAAATGTCATCATCAACTGCTAGCGTTTTTGGAGGTATCATTTTCTTTATGCTTCTTGCTGTAAGGTAGTAAAGGAAGATCGTGCTTCCGAAAAGGAGAGGATACCACCATACTATACCATAAAATGAGAGGTTGAGAGGCGTTAGTACATCTTTTGGCCATTCACCGAAAAGCGCAAAGTAAAACATGTCTTCAAGCCATATGAAATTCAGTATGTTGCCTGTGCCCCACAAAAGACCCTGCACCTTTACAACCTTTGTTGTTCTAAAAAGCAACTTATCAAAAAAAGGATTAAATGATATCAGGATAGCCAAAAGCAACATTATGACGTGATAAAAGTAGAGCTCGTAAACAATATGGATATTCATGGGATACACTAACACGCCTATTCCTATGGGACTTGCAAGTAGCATGTGCTCTATCAACCCATAGAGCATTGCAAAGAGAAATACCGCGACTGCGGATGTTAGATTTACCGGTCTTAATGGAAACCTCTTGCTAAAAATAAGTGGTGTCATTTGCTTTTTGCTTCTTACATGGCAACATACGATTTATGGCTGTTATAAAATCTTCAGGGGTGGCAGCAGCTCATATATACTGCAAGCATTGGATCGTGCAACCTTTAGATACCCACATTTTGATAGGAGTCACTAGCCTATAATTTGGTACAAGATGTGAATAATACAGGCCTAAAGAACACTTTGTCTGTAGATATCTGTTTGAGATTTAAGATTTGAGATTTGTGCCTTGTGTCATCATTTGGTTTTGAAGTCATGTATTATATATCTCAATCAATATACCCCTGCAAATTATATCGCTTATTCCGGTTCATTTGCATTGAGAGGCGATATTCTGTACAAATTGCCACTGAATGTCAATACATAAAGTAGGCCATCGGGACCTGTCTCAATATCAGTAATACCGCCGGGAAACCCAGTTCCAAATGTAACTTCTTCAACTTCATCGCTGTTGTCGACCACCAAGTCTTCCAATCCTTCAATGCTTTCAAGATCAAGTCCTGTTCTATCGCCGTTGAGAGTAAAGAAATACAGGTTGCCGTTATTAGCATCACTGACAAATACGTTTCCCGAAAGCTCTTCACCAAGCCTTGTAGAATCAAGGAATTCAATATCAGTGATGCCAATGGGGTGGCTCCAGCTGAACACTGGGTCTGCATAATGAGATCCTTCAAACTCCACAAGGTCACTAACGGATTTTCCTTCGCTCCTCTCCAAAGGCCCTATGACTTGCCGCCAACCGCTATTAAAGCCGGGCCTAACCACATTTATTTCGTCATAGACTGATGGGCCGTTCTCTGTGTCCCAAAGAAGTCCAGTTAGGGGATCAAAGTCCAGCCCAAAGCTGTTGCGGATGCCATAGGCGTAATACTTGCTTAGATCCCCTGTACCGGACAACGGGTTCCCAACTCCGTTTCCGTCATAATCAACTCTAACTATGACAGATGTGCCGTCAGGGCCTGGACCACTTATGTTATTTTGAAGCACTCCCACCCTGTTAAGGTCGCCTATTACTGCATAAAGCATGCCATCAGGTCCAATGGTCATCTTGCCTCCATCATGGTTAGTACCTGGTTCTCCAGGAAGGTCAAGAATAAGCGATCCGCCCGTCAAGCTGCCGATGCCATCCCACTCGTACTTATAAATCCTGTTTCTCGTCTGGGCCCCGTCAGCT
>JALZFN010000027.1 GCA_030861545.1 Thermoproteota archaeon
CGTTATACTTGTCAACAGCCAATCCCAGCAATCCTCTTTCATTAGTTCCATTATCGTTTGCTACTGCAACATCAAGTAATGGTTCTTCTTGAACTTCGCCATCAATTATCCTTCGGACAGTACCATCATCCTTTTCGGTCACCAATATATCATCAGGCCCTAGAAAGGCCATGGCTGTCGGCCTATTCAACCCATCAGCGACAGTTTCCAGTCTGAGGCCTGAATCCGATATTGACTGACCTAAGGCCATTGGCACGTTGAGCAGTGGAAGAATAAGGAGAAACAAAACTCCATATGAGACCACTAATACTCTGTTATACAACAAAGCCATATATAAAAGCGCGGTGGTATTATATAAAATTAGCTGGAGACCGCTCTGTAAATCCATAGGAGACAATCTCACACTCCCATTTGTGATGACTGTAAAAACTGCCGGACTTTACAGATATATTATGAATTATTTCTTATCTAATCGGACCACCCAGAAGACTTTATAGTACAAGAGCCAAAGGAGGGCATGATAAGAGCCTCAAACATCCAAAGAAGTTGTCCAAATTGCGGTAAAGAGAATGAATACGTAATGGGTTCATGCCGTAATTGCGGAACTGAACGACCAGCTATTTATAACCATCCCAATGGCTAAAGCTAGCTGAGTTATATGAGCGGCCTCCGTAAGAAGCTGAGAACCGCTTTGCTTTGTCTATTTGACTTCCCTGCGAGGCAGCAGTAAGAATAGCGCACCATACTACAACCTCATACGGTATATAGTATATGATATCGTAAATAATGTCTTATAGTTCAACGTTATCTCTGCTTTTGCTAGCAGATATAACATCTACATTTTCTTTTTTAGTGCTACGGCAATTATTGCAGCAGCTGCGACAAAGCCCCCATATGCAAGATAAAAGTTGTATGGTAGTATCAATGCAGAACCAATGAATAATGCAGAAGCAAATATGCTTGCGGCAAGCGCGCTATTATTTTTTTCCTGCCTGCTATAGGGGCTCATTGTTTCAAGATATGTCTTTAACATCGGCGCAATACTCATAGAATCCTGAATTCCCTTTGCAAACCTCTTTGCAGATATTTTTACTTCCTCAATGTATGCATCGCGTAAAAGTCCTTCTTCTTCGATCAGGCCTGCAAGCACTTTGACGAACTTAAAGGGCACCTTATGATGGTGGTAGATGCCCTCAAGAATGGAGGACATGCGCATGTAAAGCGCAAGGTTCTTTGGCAGCTTGAAAGGAAACCGGCTCATAGTCTTGTTCGCAAGCTCTACTAGGGCCTTTACCTCCATATTGTCGACCTGCCGGCCGTGCAATGACTCGATGCTTAGTGCGATGCCGCGCTCAACGATATAACGGTTAACTGTAGGCTCAAGCGTCCCTAGCTCTATCAGCACGTTGACAGTCCTCTCTGGATCCTTATCAATCATTGAAAGGTAGAGGCGAATAAGCCGAATGCGTGTGTCATTGTCAAGCCTTCCAACCATCCCAAAGTCGTACAGTATCAGATGGCCGTCGTCTGCGACTGAAATATTACCCGGGTGAGGGTCTGCATGGAAAATATTGTGGTGCAGGAGCATCTTAAAGAACAGCCTATGCACGCGCACTACCAGTTTTTCCCTGTCGATCCCTTTTTCATCTAGCTTTGCAATGTCAGTTATCTTGACACCGGGGACATACTTCATAGTAAGCACATGTTTTGTCGTCCGGTCCAAAAATACATCCGGTATAATGACTGACGTATCGTCTACCAGGTTGCGCTTGATTGTGAGCAGGTTTTCTGCCTCTATACGGTAGTCCATCTCTTCGTGTACCGTCTCGATAAACTGTGCCATCATACCTTCTGCAGAGAATCGCAGATTGGGGTCAATAAACCGTGTCGCAAGCGGCAATATCTTTTTCAGCACGTAAATGTCGTCTTCAATTATTCTTTCAATATTTGGCCTAGATACTTTGACTATGACCTGTTCTCCTGCATACTTTGCCAAGTAGACTTGCCCAAGGCTTGCACCAGACAGCGGTGAAGTGTCAAACTCTTCAAAAACGTCCTCCACTTTTCCTAATTCGCTTTCAATTATCGGCTTTACTTCAGAGAAGAGAGCAGGTGGAACATCGTCTTGCAACTTTGAGAGTACCTCAAGGTATGGCTGTGGCAAAATGTCTACTCTGGTTGAAAGCCACTGGCCAAGTTTGATGAATGACGGCCCAAGATCTATGAAGGTTTTGAGCACCTTATGTGCATGCTGGCGGTACTTTTCTTCATTGACATTCTTGCCCTCACGCTTGACCCATTCGCGCCTGTCGCGGCGTAAGATTATTACGATTGGCAGAAGCTTGAGTACTACCTTAGCGACGTGCAACTTTGAAGGCTGCGAATAGGTAGGTGGTGGTGGTTCGACAAAGGTAGTGGCAGAAGCTTCCTCTTTTTTGATCTGGGCCGGGCTCTCCGTCGCGCTTATTCACTCCTTCTTTTTCAACAGGTTGGCCATGTTGAAAACAAATTTGCCTGTAGAAGAGCCGGCAATATATCCAGCCAAAACTGCATCGACGGTGGCATCCTTGGTGCTCTTGCCCTGCTTTTTGCGCATATCGTAGACTGTTGTGCCTAAGCGTCTGCCGACTACCAGAGCAGCTGTTGCGGCTGCCAAGTATTCTGGCGCGTCGACAACTAGGTGCCCAAGTGGATCACTCATCGGATTAACTCGGTCTACATGAACAGAGTAGTGACTATCATAATCTCTTATGTGGAGGTCGCCATACCGGTATTGCCTCTTGGCTCCTTTTTTGCCTCCACGAGTAGTCTCTTTAAGGTCAATTATCGGCCTGATGGACTTGGGTATAATGATGTTGCCATCGCCGTCAATGAACTCCACGTTTCAGAAGAGTTGCCAATATGATATAAAATTAACGAATAGCTTTAATCTTTAGCCCCACATCAGCAACGCGATGAGAGGCGTTAGAATGATTGGAAGCAACAGACTCTATTCTGGTAATATCAATCTAAGAAAAGACAAATTCTCACTGAACGGCAAGATAATTGATAAAGAAATTGTTGGACACCAGGACTCTGTTGGGATAGTAGCCGTTAGAGGTGACGGAATTATGCTAGTTACTCAGTACCGCCGTGCTGCAAATAAAGTGCTGCTAGAGATACCTGCAGGTAAGATAGAAAAGGACGAAACTCCAAGGCAGGCTGCAGTCCGTGAAATGGCAGAAGAGATTGGCTGCGCTGGCACTCTCAAACCGTTATTGAAATGTTATCTTGCACCCGGCTATTCTACAGAGTTAATGCATGTATTTGTAGCCACGAACCTAAGAGAAATTACAAGAGGCCGTCTGGATGATGATGAGAATATCGAAATAAGCCAGTTGAAATTGAGTGTAGCGATCAAAAGCTGCCTCAATGGGAAGATTAGAGACGCAAAGACTATCGCTGCATTGCTAGCCTATTATTATTACAGTCAGTTTAGTTAAATTCTCAGAGGTATATCTCTCCTTCTTCATGTATAGTTTCTAGTTGAAGAGAGACAATTAGTAAATAACCGATAAGCGTTAATCCCTAAATTATATCGGAGTAGTGTCAAAGATCCGCTGAAAGCAAAAATATCTGAAGACAAATTATCGCAACATAACGAGATACACAGAGCACAAAGCAACACACACACACAGAGAGAGAGAGCTTAT
>JALZFN010000083.1 GCA_030861545.1 Thermoproteota archaeon
GGCTCTGCAGATCTGTGCATGCTCATGAGCAACTTGACTCCCTTAAACGGCTCTTGTGGATCCACACCAAGCTTTTTCTTTGCTTGCTCTAGCGCAAACTTGAGTGGAAAGTTGACTGATGAGTAAGTTCGACCTTCTCTGCCACAGCGTGTGCATTTTT
The DNA here is from genome assembly GCA_030861545.1 of Thermoproteota archaeon. Classification (GTDB taxonomy): domain Archaea; phylum Thermoproteota; class Nitrososphaeria; order Nitrososphaerales; family Nitrososphaeraceae; genus Nitrososphaera. The sequence goes on from JALZFN010000083.1 coordinate 161, forward strand.
CACCATCTTCAACTTCTCCCCTGCACACAATGCACAGGTTCCGCAGCATCGTCGAAGCGCCGCAGCTCCGACAGTGCGTTCCAAGTGAGGGTTGCCTGCAGCTATCGCAATATCTGTTAGCTATTTGGGTGTAGAACGAGTCCTCCTTCTTACAGGCCTTCAAGATGTCGCGAGTTGAGCCCCCCTTTGTTCCAATTGGAAAGAGCACATGCACTGGCGGCTTTAGCTTGCGCTCTGCTGCTTTTTCCGGTCTGCCGACCCGGACGCCAATAGTGGAAGCAAACTTGGGCATCATAAGAATGCCAGATGACTTGGTAACAAATTCTAGGGCATTGTCCGATTCAATCGTTGGTCCGCTGAGAAGCCTTCTCAATGACGTTGCTTGGCTGCTTTCGTCAAGCATGATTCGATTGCGTATTATAGAATGAGCGACGCCTAGTCGCTCCAAGATATCCTTTAGATTGTTATCGAAAGGCAGTAGCATGTCGCTAGATAGTTTGTCTTTTAAGTAGAGTGCTTCTTCTACAGTGATGCTATCCCAGTACAGTGAATATTTTGGATGCAACGCCAATCCTAGTTTATTACTTATTTCAAATGCTTCATCAACAGACGGCAAAACAAGATGATTTTCAGCCAGCTGGATCAATCTTTCTCTGTCAAGGCCTGCTACTTGCATTGTCGATAGCTTTGAACGCAGCTGCTCCGCCCATACTTCCTCTACGAAGCTTGCAGGCGGTAACTGGGCATTGTTTTCGAGAAAGTCTCCATAGCTTATTAGCATATCGCCAAGGTATAGGATCTTGCGGACTTGTGGCCGGATCTTTTCGGCTTGCTCGACCGTAAGCACTTGTATCACCCTGCCATCATCCAGCCTGACAATCGGGGGTTCAATAGTGTCGACAACGGCTATAGTAGATGCCTTGCCAGGCATGTCCATCTTTATCTGAGTGCCGACAACAATTGCATAGTCAAGTAGGACAGGCACCGTGGGATGTATACCTACTGTTGCAAAGCCAGTGTTATAGCAGCGGCCATAGCGTAATCTAAAGCCGCCTATCTTTTTTACCATTGAAAGCACAGGCCTACCTGTAATGACCTCCGACATTCTGTGATGGGCTGCGTCATCATCGCCTGTCTGGATGGCCCCTTTGAGTTCCTTAAGCCAGTCCCATCCATCTAGCTTAAGCACCTCAACCAGCTTCAATAGCTTCCTGCTCCTGCCAATGAGCCCATCATTCATGACTCTGAGTGTGCCTCCGCGTACTCTATCAGTAACGATCCGGCGCATGTTCTTGTGCCCCACCACTTCTACAGGATCAGTGTCAACACCGTCTAGCTCTACTGGAAGATTTGATATGCATTTCAATACATCTTCATCAAGAACCTTGAACTGGAAGCCCATGACTTCGCGCTCATAGATCCTGAGCTCTTCTACAAATCTACCGGTTTCGTCATCAAATGAATTTGCCACATATCTGCTAAGACCGGCCACCTTTCTTGCATGATCTGCAATGAGCATAGTAAGTGCAGCTTCGGTGCCACCTGCTGATCTAATAGGGCCAGCAAAGGATACCGACAGGTATTGCGACCCATCGGCATTGCTTTTGATTGTGACGTCCGATATGCCTTGCAATGGGGCAACAGTCACGCCTTCTGTGACCACGGCTAAAGAAACCCTGACAGCATTGTTAAGCCTAGTCTTTAGATCACCTGAACCATATTCGCCGGCCGCAATCTCTTCTGCTATCTTCAGTGCAGCCTTCTCCTTTGTCGTCTGTGACAAGAGGGCGCGCAGCCTGTCTGCGATTTCGATGTTGTGCATCTTGGCGACCCTGTCTGCTAAGTCATATGCAATCTTGGGCTCGATGATGTCTGCTGCGTCGATTCCACGCCGTCGAGCCTTAAGCGCATGCTGATAGCTCTTGTAAACATTGTTGAGAATATCTTGTTGTTGATAGCGCCAGTAATAAGCTGGCATGCGAACATCCTTGAGACGGCTCTCAGCTTCTTCTAGTATCATTATTTCATCTCACCCTGATGGCTTTGACTATTGACGAAAATTTTTCCTGCCAATTTCCGTCATTTTCTATCATGGTGCCAATAACGATAATATCGGCACCTGCCTTGGCCACCTGGCTCGCGGTTTCTGGCGATTTTATCCCTCCGCCGACAATGAGTGTGCCCTCATAGTGTTTTCTTACCATCGCCACCATCTCTGGTGGGACGTTTCCGGCTGCACCAGATCCTGCCTCCAAATACACAAAGCGCATCCCCATATACTGCGCTGCCAGAGAATACATAACTGCAAGGTTCGGTTTGTGAATGGGGATTCCCCTGGCTCTGCCTACGAACCAGGCGGCAGTCCCTTCGCCCACTATGATGTAAGCGGTAGGCAGCGGTTCAATCGCGTATTTCTTGACTGCAAGAGCACCTAGCGCCTGCGCTTCAGTGATAAAATACGGGTTCTCTGAATTGAGCAGCGAGCTGAACAAGATCGCGTCTGCCTTTGGTGATACACCTGTGACGTTACCGGGGAATAGTATCACGGGTATCTTAATCGTCAATTTTATTTCTGCAACAAGTTTAGCTAGCTCCAATTGGTCAATGGCAGATGAGCCTCCAACCAGGATGGCGGATGC
>JALZFN010000054.1 GCA_030861545.1 Thermoproteota archaeon
GCGCTGATATGCCTGAATTGCCATCCCACGTGACCCCTGAGAATCCAGCCGGATTGCCTCGGCTGCGTACTTGCTTGCGCTATTTTCCAGTTCTTGTGGTGCGAGACTCATAAATACAGTTCAAGCCGGAATTAGTTCTTGCTTTGAATTACTTATGTGTAAATCTATGTTGCCTAGCTAACAAAATAATTTGCACCCATCGCGAGATCTACTGTGTCCGTGTCCGCTCATACTTCGTTTGTTCAAGTGCCGTCGGAGTCAAGGTGCTACGTTCATTTTGATCATCATCTGCCGTAACTGGCACGCTAGCCGCCCTTGTGGGATAGAAGAGCTTCCTATGGACAATTGGTTTCATCCGCTCTTCCAGAATCGGGATAAAACCCTGTCGACAACTTCCGGTTATTGATTATGCATATTTGTAAGCAAAGGCTCGGCCGCTGACTCTATTTGCATGAGGTCCTCTATTATATCTTATATCGAAAATGCTGTAGTTTCTGCAACAAAATATTTTTCACCAATATAAGACCCTGAGTCAATACTTGGAAAAATAACATTCAGCATCAGCTTGGCGTTCTTTGCCAGCTTCAGCATAAGATAGAGTCCTGATAAGTATCAATTGCAACCATAATAAATGCGAAAAGCAATGAAGAAGAATACACTCAAAAATGGGTGAGCGCCTTGCCTCATAGAGCTTCTTTAACCTGCCACGCTGCCCGATCCAGTCTGGATAAATTTTATTGACATCATCGGCAGCTCAGGGATAGGTAAATATTCTTCTCTTATCTTCTGCTCGGCTGTTATAGCAGCTTCTTCTATTATATGCACAGCTTCCTCATTTGCTGACTCAAAGTTGATGAGGTAACTTCCGACTTGAGCAGCATCCACCAATATACCACTTAAAAGCTCAGAAACCATTCCAAGCTCGACCTCCATTTCGGGCACATATGGTGTAAGTGAAGACCTGAGATTCTTTACAACTGCCATCGCGGGGGCTAATATCACCACCAAGTCACCAAAACCCGAAGCCGCCGAGAGGTTTGATGTGAGCTTTTGCAGTGCATAATATGACAAGAGCACCACTCTTGAGGTTTGTCTAGAACTTGCCAGCTCTGACGATAGTACAGTGGAATGCTGCGCGTTATTGTCCTTTATTGAAACTGTGAGCTTGTCTAAAGCCTCCCTGTCCTTCAGCATCAACATAGTGTGAAGCTGATCTAGTCGGGCGATCTGCACCTGGATCTTCTTTTGTACTGCATCAAGCCGGGGCTTTAGCGGTCCTCCCGGTTTGGCCAGCGAAGCAGTCTGACTGTTACTATCGTTATCGCCATTGTAGTTTTTGTTATTGTTATTATTGTTATTATTGTTATCTAGTATTGCTTCCGATTTTACCCATCTTGAATTCATATACCCACCTAAGTTATAGTACTGAAGATAATAGTTGCCATGTATCGGAATATTTTGTAACCGCGGTTACACGAGCCTATAGTAACAGCTCAGCATTTTTTTGAACTTTGATGCAATCTATTTGACTAATCGCTTTACCTTTGGTTTTCATTTCCTAAAGATATGGTTACTGACACTAATAACGATCTTGCTGGAAGCCTTGAAGAGTTTGGCCTATCAAAATATGAATCAAGGGCCTACCTTACCATGATAGGCAAGGGCTCGCTTGCGGTAAGCGAAATTGCCTACTATGCCAATCTGCCGCGGACTAAGGTCTATCAGACGGTGAAAAAGCTAGAGAAGAAAAGGCTTGCAGTCATTTCGCGGCAAAAGCCACTAATATGCAGCGCAATCCCCCCCGAGGAGGCTTTTTCTGAGATTGTCGTTTTACATGAGCGTCGGGTAAAAAATATGAGGGTGATAATAAATCGCCTGCAAAAGATAAACGATGAGAGCCAGCGTCCTAAGGGCTCAGAGGAAAGAAGATATTTCGTACTTGATGCAAACTCAGCTCTTGAAAAGATAAGCAGCCTACTAGCAGGGTCCCGATTATGGGTTACTGCAACTTTAGACGCCTGGGGACTGAGGCTAATCTCACAGTGCAAGCCCTCGCTTGTCCGGGCTTTAACCGCTTGTGTTCGAGTTCGCATGATACTTGGCTCGCAGTGTATCGGCAATGAGAATGGCTCCCAGCTTCCAGAATGTATCGAGCTTCGCACTTGCGAAGTTGTATCGAATATGATAATTATTGATTCAAGTTACATTGTGTCTGTCGACAGCAGTAATGGTAAGGCTGCTCTTTTTGCCTCGACCGAGTCATTTGCTATGCTGCAGGGGAAGAATTTTGAGC
>JALZFN010000055.1 GCA_030861545.1 Thermoproteota archaeon
GCCGCATACCTGCTTGCTGACGAAGAAAAGAAGATGAAAGAACAGGAAAAAGAAAGATACAAAGCTCTCCCCAAGGAGCAAAAGAAAAAGATCACTCAGGCTAAAAAGGCGGAGCGAGAAAAGCTCAAAGCTATTTATAGCAAGGCAGTCGTCGATGGCATTGAGGTTGACATCGCAAACTGGCTGGTTGAGCCCCCAGGATTATTCATGGGCCGTGGTCAGCATCCGATGAGGGGCAGATGGAAGCCGCGGATAAGGGCTCAGGATGTTACGCTAAATTTGGGCAAAAATGCGCCAGTACCGGAAGGTAATTGGAAATCAATAGTTCACGATCGGTCGTCTACATGGTTAGCAACTTGGATAGAAAGCCTGACTGGTAAGCGCAAGTACGTATGGCTTCACGACTCGGCAGCACTGCGACAAGAAAATGACAAAGCCAAGTACGATAAGGCAAAAAAGCTGGCCGAATATGAGGACAAAGTGCAAAGAGCAGTAATAAGGAAGATGATGAAGGGAGACGGTAAGGTAGCTACTGTAGCATATCTTATACTAAAGCTTGCTATGAGGGTAGGAGATGAAAAGGATCCTGATGAGGCAGACACGGTGGGTGCGAGCACGCTTAGAGTTGAGCATATCAAATTTCCTCAGGTAAACGGCAGCCAGATGATTGAATTCAACTTTTTGGGCAAGGACAGTGTCCCGTGGCAAAAGACGGTCAAAATTGATTCAGACGACACAAGGGGACTTTATGAAAACCTGAAAAAATTCATGCAAGGCAAAAAGCCAACGGACCCTATATTTGATGGGATCAATTCCCGCAAGGTAAATGCCTTCTTGCAGCAGATAATGCCTGGACTTACGGCGAAGGTATTTAGAACCTGCATTGCGACACGGGTCGTGCAGCTGCAGCTCTCAAAAGCAAAGGTAGACAAGAACTCTCCCGAGGTACAAAAAATTTATGTAGCAAAGAAGGCGAACCTTGAAGCCGCAATCACGTGCAACCACAAAAAAGGAATCGACCCCAAGAATCCTGCGGCCAAAAAAGCAGCTGAAAAATTTGAAGAATCAATAACCAACAAGAAAGAGGCAATGGCAAAGCTTAAGGCAGATATTGCAGCCAAGAAGTGGAAAACGGTGCTTCAGGAGAAGCGGCTAAAGGACTTGATGGAAAAGTTGGAAGTGCAATTAAAGTTGCAGCATGAGACTCGGGACTATAACCTAGGCACATCTCTACGCAACTATATCGACCCCCGTATAATGAAGGCCTGGCTCAACTATGTTGAGCTTGACTGGACCAAGATATATAGTGCGACGCTCCAGCGTAAGTTTAAGTGGGTTGAGAGCTACAAAGACAAGAATTTCAGGATGTTCTATCCTGAGAGAAGAATTTAGCGCTGTCAGAAGACTTATATCGTTTTCAACATTCCTTTTAAGCTTGGTAAACCCATTCTAATGGTATATACATATCATTGGAAAGATGGAGCCAGGCTTCTCATTTTGAGGTTGCTCCTTCTTATTGTCACCATTGCCGTAGTCCCGGCATCTGCTCAGGAGCAGAAAGGCTACAGTTCTGACTCGTTATTTATTGCTCTTTTTGCAACCGGTGACGCCCTCGTAGAATATAACGTCGGAATCAACGATCCCCTTGCAGATCATATAAAGATAAAGCTTTTTGGCGACGATATAAGTGACCTTATTGTCGGCGACTATGCGGACAATGCAATCCAATTTCAAACAGGAGAAGCACCAAACGAGATTATCTTAAATAAACCCGGGACCTCAAATATCAAAATAAGTTATACCACCTCGCACTTTTTGTCCAAAGACCGAAGAGAGTGGATATTCACACTTAACTCCACGATTGGCTTTTCCGTCAAATTGCCTCCAGATAGTATATTGACAGATCCAGGAGTAAACCCCTCTATAGCCCTTGTAGGCGATCAGCAACTGCTTACATACAAGCCAGGCAACATTAGGTTTGTATATGTAATAGGAACTTTAGGCACCGAAGAGCAGGCAAACATTGTCATCAACGCAGCTGAAACTAGTATCGTACAGGTTAGCAACAATTACCAGGGCATAGTGTTGACAAATGCGCGAGGTCTGCTTCAGAGGGCAATAGATGCTCGTGATGCTGGCAAGTTTACAGACGCTGAAAAACTGGCAGATCAAGCAAATGATGCAGCTATTGCCGCCGGCAGGGACTTTGATGCCGCTCAAAAGGCACTTACCAATGCGGAGGCGCAGATAAATATGGCTGCTGCAGACAGACGCCCCGATGACGCTGTCACTCAACAGATGCTTGAGCAGGCAAACAATGAATTTGCAAGTGGAAATTATGTAGAAGCCAGAAACTCTGCCGAACAAGCCATTACAGCAATAAATGATACGTCGACTCAGCAGGAATTCCCACTGTTTCTGATACTCGCCGCGGCAGCCGGCGCCGCAGCAGTAATCAGTACCATAATATTCCTCCGAATGAGGAAGCACCAAAGTTTGTTGCCACAGCTGCGCAGGAGAAACAAACCAAATAGTGCTGATGATACCACCATTAATAAGGCAGAGCAGCAGCTTTTCCCGCGTACTACCCCGTCAGTCCCAGAAGTTGATCAAGAACAAGAAAGAGAAATACAAGGCCACCCGGATATGGCCGAATCTCTGGAAGAGACAAGTATTAATCAAGTACCAAGTATGATCTCTGATTCTCCGATAGATATCACAGTTCTTTCGCATATAGTTGGCAAAATACTCGAAGAGAAGCCACATTTGCGCCCTGAAGACCGACAAGTGCTAAAGTTCTTGGTGGAAAAGGAAGGGGCCGCCTTTGAAAGCGAGATCAGAAGCAAATTTCAGTTGCCCAAGACGACAATTTGGCGACTTGTCAAGAGGCTAGAGCGTGAGGAAGTTGTCGAGATACGTAAGGCCAGCGGTCAGAATCTAATAAAGCTCAGGTTCGAGAATAAAGAGGATTAGCCACGCTTAAATAAAACAGACTAGACAATTACACATGACTGCTTCCTACGTCCCAGACGATATTTCTGCGCTACTATCTGGCCCTATTGAGCCTTTCATAAACACAAATGTAGCCATTCTGGAGGGAGAAAAATTAACTGACGAAGCCTTAAAGCTCATGAAAGAGAGGGAAGTCAGAAGTATACTTGTATCGCATGTCGGCGAAGTAATAGGGATCGTGAGCAAGACTGACATTCTCTTTAAAGTTATGTCACAGGGAAGGAGCCCTAGCAAGGTCAAGCTCAGGGAAATAATGACAAGTCCTGTCCTGGCAGTGAACCCTCAAAATACCGTTCAGGAAACCCTGTCAATCATGGACAAACACATGATAAGGCAAATAATCATCAGCTCTCATTCAGCAGTGCTTGGAATGGTTTCGAGAGACGACATCTTTGAAAAGATCCATATGGCAACAGTGTCAACAGCACATGCTGCGATTAGAGGCACCCCCGTCTGCATTATCAACCCTAAAGCCATTGTTTATATGAAGGATATCAGCGCAGCCAAGCTTACGTGCCCCTACTGTGAATCTCCATTCGATACAAAGGAAGGGCTGTCAAGTCACATCGACAGATTGCACTCAGGATCGGGCATACTAGAAGGCGATGTGCGTCGCATGTTTGAATGATTATGACCTATTATTGAGTGCATAATTGTGCGCGCAGTCCTATAGTGATAACAACGGCAAATACTTTTGCTGGATTCCTCTTGCTGGACATAAAAATTTCCTATTTTACGCCAGAGCATGGGCTGCGGGACCTGATTCTCTCGTTCAACTTCAGCAAGATGTGCTTGCATAACTTATATTATGTACTGCTAAAAAGCAGGTGGCAGTACCGCACTTCGTGCCGGGGTAGCTCAGCTTGGTTAGAGCGTACGACTCATAATCTTATTTGATAAGAAATCGTAAGGTCGCGGGTTCAAATCCCGCCTCCGGCACCTTTTTTGATCATCAATATGAATGGACTTCCGATTTATGCTCCCGCAGGTACTTCTTCTTCTTGAATCGCTCGTTGCACTTTTCACACTTGAAAGGCTTTTCAAACTCTTCAAGGAAACGTCGCCTTCTTTCTTCTGGTGAGTCAATGACCGGATTTTGATTGTCAGCGTTGATCATGATATAATGCAATTCTACCTTTTTTGTTTATTTACTTTAAGTAAGATCATTCTGTAATAGCACCGCCTAAAACTGAAAAATCTGAATACGTTGAGCCTTAATTCTAATACGATGTTAAGAAAATGTGATAATTACGCCAAAGAAGCAATAGTCAACCCAGCAGTTTCCATAAATACAAGGCAAAAATGCGTCTCCAAATCGTGCTGTCCGTGAACGGGCAAGCGGAGGTTCCCTGGTGCGAGAGGCCACGACAACTTTGCGAAATTGAGGTTTGACTCTATTCTAAGACACGATTATATATGATCTGTAAAACTAGTCTTGTCAGTGCCGTCGTAGCTCAGCCTGGGAGAGCACTCGACCTTTTAGGGGTGAAGCTGAAGACCGAGCTGTCGTGAGCTCAAATCTCACCGGCGGCACTTCATACCTGCTTTATTACATTTCTAATCATAATGCGGATGTTATCAATAATGTTGCCAGACGCAGCAAGATGGTTCTTCGCATCGAATATGGCTCTCAGTTCTTGCTTTGACAAATGCCTTGAAATATTCATATCTTTGCTTGCAGCATCGAAAAAGTGCTCACTACTTTCAAGTGCCGAAAATGCGACTCTTTGTATGTCTCGATACGCCTCGAAGCGAGCCACTCCTTTCTTTATCAGCGCGTCTAGCATGAATTCAGCATAAATCTGACCCTTCGTCATTTCTATATTTGAAGTGATTCTCTCTTTGTTTACTTTTAGCTCGGAAATTACCTTGGTCATTGTATTTAGCATTTCATCAAGT
>JALZFN010000109.1 GCA_030861545.1 Thermoproteota archaeon
TCATCTGGACTCATTTTTATTGCCATCGACATAGACCATTGATGTCCAAAAGGGTCAACCAGCACGCCGTAGCGCTCACCCCAGAATTGATTATCAAGTGGCAGAGCAACTTTTGCGCCAGCTTGGACTGCCTGTTGCCACAGTCCATCTACATTCTCAGTATAGATGTGGAGTGTTACTGTGGTCGCGCCTAGAGAAACAGGAGATTTCTGCATGGAACCAGGAAATTCATCTGATAGTCTGACAATGGAATCGCCAATCCTTATCCTTGCATGAAGAATTTTCCCATCAGGCACTGTTTCACGGAAAAGCTCCTCTGCATTGAATGCCTTTTTGTAAAAATCAATAGCTTCTCCTCCATTATTAACCGTCAAGTATGGAGTAACAGAATGTTCTCCAAGCGGGATCGGTCTTATTACCTGGCTGTTAGGCAACCTTGAACTATCCTCTATTGATGACACACCATCCATACCCTTATGATATTAAGGATGTTTAAATATCGTCCTGTCAAGTTTTGGAATGTTATCAGTGCATATTTTGGTTCGTGTGCCCCAAGATTGTTTGAAGCTTGTCAGGTTCATAATGAAGGATCTCTTTCCGTTACTTTCTAGAGGATGGACCGGGTGGGATGATTTGAACCCGTGACTTCAGCAATGCTTAAGTTTTACCCCGATTCAGAAAAGCCTATGACACATCATGATGATGCTGTTAAAGTAGCACCAGACAGCTATAAAGTGGTGCTAGAAAATGATGCCGTGCGAGTCCTTGAAGTCCGAATCAAACAGGGTACAAAATCAGAGATGCATTCTCATCCTAGAAGTGTAGCAATTTGCTTAAATGACCAACGACTTAAGTTTACCTTTCCAAATGGTAAAACCGAGGATACCAACCTCAAACGTGGTCAGGCAGTATGGCTTGATGAGCTCTCGCACGCTGTAGAAAATGTTGGAAACGAAGATGTCAGTTCAGTGGTTGTTGAACTCAAGAAATAGATGAAGTAAAGCTACAATAGAGATATCTCATAATGGCTTCCAGCAAAGTTTGAGTTGTAATCAGGTCACCTTGTAATGTGAGATAAAGCTCTATTTGCATTGCTAGCTTTTTATCCGACAATTGTCAAAATCAATCTCAAACAAATACCACAATCTACTAGACTGATAAAAATGAACCGGGTGGAATTTGAACCCACGACCTCAACAACAATTTGTTAAGCTGATTTCCTTCCAATCTAGAAGATGAGCTAGGAAAGGAGAACTTTAACTATTCAAATCCACCCCCCACTCTGAAATACTAGTCGTAGGTGTCGTTTGGAGTAGAGCTCAGGGTCTCGCTTCAAAGACGAAATTGAATGGCGTCTGTGTTGCTCGGTGGAACTTTGAAAAACCTGCCGCTGTTACTACTTCTTTTATTCTTTGTTCACCTGCTTGCGCTCCTAGTGCAGGTCCATTTTCATTCAAAGACGCAGGTACACAGATTAGAGTAGACCCAGAGTAGAATGCCCTTCCAATTGGATTCAGATTATCCTCCAATTTATCATTTGCAAAAGGCTCTATAAGCATCCATGTGCCATTTTTCTTCTTCAACGTCTGCAGTACGTGTTTGGCTGCTCCAGCCGGGTTTCCCATGTCATGGAAGCAATCAAAGAACGTTACTAAATCATAATCATCGCCTGGATAATCTGTTGCTCCTGCTACTTCAAATGTTATATTCTTTAAACCTTCTTTTTCTGCCTGCTTCTTAGCCCACTCAATTGAAGGTTTGTGATAATCAAACCCTATGATTTGTGAATTGGGGTATGCTTTTGCCATCAGAATTGTCGAGACACCATGACCGCATCCAACATCTGCTACTTTTGCGCCACCTCCTTTCCTAAGCTTTTCTTCAACGCCTTCCAGTGCCGGAATCCAGCTTGAGGTTAGGTTAGCAACATAGCTTGGTTTGAAGAACCTCTCTGTGCCTTCAAACAAGTAATGATGATGGTCTCCCCATCCAAGACCTTTTCCAGTTCTAAAGGCATCAATGATTTTTTCTTCATCTTTGAAAAGTCCCATTAGGACTTGGTATTCGCCTGCTATGTATGCAGGGCTATTTTCATCTGTTAGCGCAAGAGCTTGCTCTGCCGGGAGTGTGTATCCCCCGGAAGCCAGATTGTATGTGACAAAACCTCCAGCAGCTTGACCGGCGAGCCATTCTCTTATTATTCGAGGATGTGTGCCTGTTTTTTTCGCTAGTTCTTCTGGTGTCAACTCGCCTGCTCCTGCCATCGCTTTGAACAATCCAAGCTTGTCGCCTATAAAAGTGAGCAATACGCCATATGCTCCTCCCCATTCACCCACAGCCTTCCCAATAAACTCATGCAACTTTGCCTCATCTACTACCATTGTTGTCCGAACCTCCTTTAGAATCCATGAAAGAAAAACATTATTCTGGAATTATTTAAATAATTTCCAGACTTTTCAGATTCCATCTATATTAGTACGATTCAATATTTAAGTCAGGTCTACGATTTAGAGCACATACTTATGCAGCAATTGTTCACTTCAATTAGTTACTATGAGGTAAACAGCATAAGAGTAAGCTGAAATGCAAATCCTAGGAATGTCAAACATGTCATCGAAACTCCTTTGTATCCGATTTATCCAAAGGCATTGCTGCTGAATTTGCCCGACAATTATCATAAACAAACTCGAGACAATGCCGTAGTTTACTAGATTGATAAAAGTGGACCGGGTGGGATGATTTGAACCCACGACCTAAGCCACCTTAGCAGCATTCTAAAATGAGCTTTATTACCAATCAAAAGGGTCAGCTAGGGAAAGAAAGAGCCATGTACTGTTCAAATCCCACCGCTCCAGTTTCCTAACCAATGTCTCCGCTCCGCTGCATCTCTACGCAGACTTTGAGGCATCTTAATTTGCAATTGTAGATGCTCGTTTGCAACATATGTATTGCTCACATAAATGAACAAGAATCATTAACATCAACTACAAGAATGAAGGTCGGGATGCAAAAAGCAGCATTCATAACAATTCAGAAAATAAAAAAGGGAATGGTAAAAAGGTTTTTTACCATTCTACTCTCTAGAAGTTCTCACAATCTGCCGTTTTCGTGTCTCCTTCTGCTGCGTTAAAGTCAGTTATAGTATCTATACCAGGACCGCAGGAAAAGAAATCTGCTCCAGCGCGACCAGTCAATCTATCATTACCCTCGTCTCCAAAATGTTGCTCATCACGATCATCCTCGCTTCCTACCAAGATATCATGTCCATCACCACCGTGAAGTTCAACATGTTGCTCTCCACCTCTTAGTTCATCATTCCCTGCATCACCGTAAGCTACGCCGCCGCAATCAGCGAACTGGATAAAGTCATTTCCAGAACCCCCTCTCGTTAGAACTGATGGTGAGATAATTCTGTCATTTCCTGATTCGCCATAAGCATTACGTATGGCACATTCACTTGCCCCGTCAATTTCATCATTTCCAGGACCGCCCCATACATCGAGTTGTA
>JALZFN010000114.1 GCA_030861545.1 Thermoproteota archaeon
AGTCATTTGGCATACCGTTAAGCTTTGGCGGACCCTACCTTGGATTTATAGCTGTCAAAGACTTTCTACTAAAAAAGCTTCCAGGTAGGATCTGCGGTATTACAACAGATTCAACAGGCAAACGAGGTTTTGTACTTACCTTTCAGGCACGTGAGCAGCATATCAGAAGAGAGAGAGCCACAAGCAATATAACAACAAATCAGGCTCTAATGGCGCTGGCGGCAACCATATATCTGGCCCTCATGGGCAGGAGCGGCTTGACAAGGGTCGCAAAACTCTCTTACGCTAGAGCGCATCTGCTGAGTAAGAAATTACAAAAAGTCGGCTTGAAGAATTTGAATGATAAACCCTTCTACAACGAGTTTGTAGTAGCGGTTCCGGGATCTGCAGAGGCCCTTCTTTCAAGGCTATTTAAAAAAGGAATACTTGGAGGTGTCAATTTGGGTCAAGACAATCTTTTGATTTGCTGTACTGAAATGAATTCTGTCCAAGATATCGATGATTTCGTCTCTACCGCAACAACAACATCCCAGTAGCAGGAGACCGAAGAAGAAAAAATGAAAATAATCTTCGAATATGAAGAAGAAAACAATTCAGGACATCTTAAGGAAGAAGACGTTTGTATCGAGCTGCCAAGCGAACTTGTCAGAAAAGAGCTGCCCCTACCCAATCTAAACGAAGTGGATGTTGTTAGACATTACACAAATCTGTCAAGAATGAATTTTGGCATTGACGTTGGATTTTATCCGCTTGGTTCCTGCACCATGAAGTATAATCCAAAGGTAAATGAAGACGCTGCTAGAGCGGAAGGGTTTAGCAACCTTCATCCTCTGTCCCCTGAACAATGCACTCAGGGATCGTTACAATTGATGTGGGAGCTAAAAGAGTACCTGAAAGAAATAACGGGCATGGATGATTTCTCTCTGCAGCCTGCTGCCGGAGCACAGAGCGAACTAGTGGGTGTCATGATGGCAAAGGCATACTTTAGGCGCAAGGGTCAGAAAAGGACAAAAGCGATAATACCTGATTCAGCACATGGCACAAATCCTGCCACAGCATCAATGTGCAGGCTGGAGACAATCACGATTCCTTCTGATTCTCGTGGCAACATGGATATACGCAGATTCAGAGAGTCACTTAGCCCTGAAGTCGCACTGGTTATGCTAACAAATCCAAACACCCTTGGACTTTTTGATGAGAACACCATGGAGATCAGCGAGCTTGCACACAATAACGAGACTTTGATGTATTGCGACGGTGCAAATATGAACGCGCTCTTAGGAATCACCAGACCCGGTGACCAAGGCTTTGATATGATCCATCTTAATCTGCATAAGACATTTTCGACCCCCCATGGCGGAGGTGGCCCCGGCGCAGGAGCGCTTGGGGTAAAATCATTTCTTACAGACTATTTGCCAATACCTCGAGTAGTCAAGCATGATGGTGGATATGCCCTTGACTATGCTGGTAAGGAATCAGTTGGTAGGGTTCGAGCCTTCCACGGAAACTTTGGCATGCACGTTAGAGCATATTCTTACATTCATTCCTGGGGCACCAGTATAAGGAAGATATCAGAGCATGCCGTATTGAATGCTAATTATCTCCAAAGTCAGCTACGGGAGACTTTTGACCTTGCTTATGATCGCCGGTGTGCCCATGAATTTATTTTGTCATCAAAGAAATTTGGCGAAAAGAGCGCTCTGAATATAGCAAAAAGGCTCATGGACTACGGCTTCCATCCTCCTACCATATACTTTCCGCTGATAGTCCCAGAGGCACTGATGATCGAGCCGACAGAAACAGAGAGCAAAGAAACTCTAGACAGATTTGCGCTAGCGCTAAAAAAGATCGCAGCCGAAATTAAGGAAGCCCCTGAGATGGTTAAGGAATCACCTGTGTCGACTCCAGTTGGCAGGTTGGATGAAGTGGCTGCGGCGCGCCGGCCAAATCTGAGGTGGCAACCTTCTTCTTCTTCCCCCGAAAAGACAAGCTAAAGTGATAATTAATGAAAAGAGCTCAAAACGTATACAAGGCGCAGAAACTCATTAGGATAAAACTAGAATACGATGAAACAGAAAATACCATCAACTCAGTTACTATTGCGGGAGACTTTTTTCTTTATCCAGAAGAAGTTTTAGAAACACTTGAAGGCGATTTAATCGGCGCCAAACTGCAGAGAGAATCTCTCAAGCTGGTGATAGACAAGTGTCTGAGGAACGCACAGGCATATGGTTTTGATTCGACATCGCTGACAGAGGCAATACTTGGTTGTAAATAGAATATGAATAATACCATAACCTTTAGCAGGATAAGGGTATTGGAAACCGGCTACAATCCTGCAACGCTCAACATGGCAATAGACGAAGCGCTAATAGAAAGTATAGGCGAAGCACCAGTTCTTAGAATTTATGGGTGGCTGCCTGCGGCCATCTCTATCGGATATTTTCAGAGCATAAAAGAGGAAGTTGATGTTGAAAAGTGCAGCCAGCTTGGAGTTGACGTTGTAAGGAGATTGACTGGTGGCGGAGCCGTGCTACATGAATTTGAGCTGACCTACTCATTCATGACAAAGCAATACCCGCAGAACATTATGGAATCATCCATGTGGATTTGTGACGCCATCGTAATGTCTATAAAAAGGCTGGGATTTGATGCAAGCTTTGTTCCGCTTAATGATATAGTCATAGACGGCAAAAAGGTCTCAGGCAGTGCTCAGACAAGAAGGAAAGGAGTGCTGCTACAACATGGCACTTTACTGTTAGGTGTTGATGTGGACAAGATGTTTACTCTTCTAAAAGTACCTTCTGAAAAGATTAGGGACAAGATAATCAAAAATGTCAAAGAAAGAGTGACCAGTCTGACGGGCACAACATTTGACGAGATGGCCTCAACTCTAAAAGCGAGTTTTGCTGAAAAGTTTCTTGCCACACTTGTAGCTGACAACCTCAGCTCAGAAGAAATCAACCATGCCAAATGGCTAGCAGAAGAAAAATACAGTAGCAAAGAGTGGAATTTTAGGAGATAAGCAATTTTATTGCTAACCGTAACAAATTCCTATGTATGTATGATGCTATAATAATAGGTGCAGGACCAGGCGGCTATACCTGCGCTATCAGGATTGCGCAGTTGGGAGGTAAAGTATGTATCATTGAAAAAAATGGGCTTGGCGGTACATGCACACAAAGAGGGTGCATTCCAACAAAATACCTCCACTCTATAGGTGATATAATGAGGAGATCTATTATTGCAAGAAGAGATGGATTGAAGGCAAATATTGAAATGAATTATGCATCTGTAAGGTCAAGAATGGCAGGAGTAGTTAATAGGCTTGCGTCAGGGATTAAAACTCTCTTGGAAAGCAATAATGTCGAAATTGTGTATGGTGAAGCTCATATCATTTCCGAAAATAAAGTGATGGTAAATGATACGACTCTGGAAACAAAGAGCATCGTTATCGCTACAGGAAGCTACCCGGTATGCTTACCATCCTACAGCTTTGGAAAAAATATACTTTCGACAGACACAATTCTTGAACTTGATCAATTACCTAAGTCACTTGTAATTATCGGTGCCGGCTACAGTGGCTGTGAATTTTCTGCTATCTTTAACTCTTTTGGATGCAAGGTGTCGCTGATTGAGGCTCAGAACCACCTGATGCCTCTTCAAATCGAAGAGATAGGAAAGACCATTGAAAAGTACATGCGTCTGGACGGAATCAATGTATGACCGGAACTACTGTCAAAGAGATCCTGGAGAGGGGTGTGGTAGCCAATGAGGAGACCATTCAAGCAGAGAAGGTGCTAGTATGCATAGGCCGTAGACCATCAATAAACGTAAATGAATTAAAAGAGTGTGGCGTAAAATTCGACGCCCGAGGAGTATATGTCAATGAGGAGATGCGCAGCACTATTCAAAATATTTTTGCAATAGGTGATGTAACTGGCAAATTTGAACTTGCTCATGTCGCTTCAAAACAGGGAGAGGTAGCTGCACAAAATGTAATGGGGAAACAGAGCAAGATGGATTATAGGACTATACCTGCATGCGTCTTTACGTATCCGGAGGTCGCTTTCGTTGGCGAGCTACAGGGAAATTGTGGGGAATTTCCCCTTGCTGCAAGTGCCAAGGCAAATTGTATGGGCGACACAAAAGGAATATTCAAGGTTTTTGAGAAAAATGGGATAATTGTAGGGGCTTTCATTATCGCACCCCATGCAGGCGAGATCATCGGAGAGGCTGCTCTTGCGATTAGAATGCGCATGAAACCCCAAGATATATCTGACACAATACATGCGCACCCTACACTTCCTGAATCGTTGGTAGACGCAACGAGAGATATTCAGGGCCAAGCCATGCACATTCCTAATAGAAACAAAATGTAGAAGTGACTAACTATCCTAATACGTGGAGATACACAGCTTATGCTTAATAAAGAAGATTTGAAATTATTGTTATTATTAACATACCCCGCCGATGTACACACACAACATTTTAAACCCGTAAGGAAAAAGATCAGTATCTAACATGTCTGAAGAGAGCAGCTTTGGAAGTGCACCTGCGATCCTCAAGACAATATACTTTTTCGATGAGGCGGACGGCAATAACAAGATGCTGCTTGGAGGCAAGGGAGCCGGCC
>JALZFN010000121.1 GCA_030861545.1 Thermoproteota archaeon
AGTCATTGCTTTGCAGGGGCTCTCTTGCGCCTCCTGGTGTACCAAAGGCCAACAAGACCTAGGATTATGCCGGCAATAACTACGACGGTGACAATGGTAAATGCGGATGATGCTTGCTCTGAAAACCTAGTCCAGGCTTCGCCAAGGTAATAGCCAGCAAGAGTCAGAATAATGCACCACAAAAGTGAACCGGTAAACGTATAAACAACAAATTTTGCAAAATTCATCCGGGCTACACCAGCAGGTATAGAGATTATCTCTCGGACGCCTGGGATCATCCTTCCTGTAAATACTGCAATTGATCCGTACTTTTCAAACCATTTCTCGGCCTTTTCGATCTCCCGCTCACTTACCCTCACACGCGCGCCAAACCGTACGATGGCCGCCCTTCCGACCTTCAAGGATATAAAATAGATTAGTGCTGCGCCTGCAGTTGAGCCAAGCGCACCCATAGTTGCCATGCCAATTGCGTTTTCAACTCCGAGCGTTCTGCTCTGGACTATAAACCCTATCAGCGGAAAGATCACTTCACTTGGTATAGGAGGAAATATCACTTCAAGAAAAGCTGCTGCAAAGACTGCCGGGTAGCCGAATTGTGCTATCAGACTAGTTATTGTGTCGAGGATACCGCTCAAAATTCCAGCTGATGCGAGCACTACAATGAGGGCAACATACATTGCTAGTTCCTATAAAGGATTCAGGGCATATATTTGGTGTACATAATGAATATACACACATACCTCCTCCCCCTCCCTCTTCAGTGCACGCCAGGTTATAAGCCCCGCATAGTGCTGCTCAGAATGTTGACCTGCAAGAATATATGCATAAGGATTGTCCCGGATGGAGGCAGAGTACAAAACCCATACCAGAAAGGATTAAGATACTGCCGCAGGTGTGAGGTATACTTTAAATGCAGCAATAGCCATTGCATTTGCTGCGGGCTTCACCTCAGATTTACACCGGTGCATCCGCTTGCAAAAGAAAAGTTAAGGCTTTACAAAGGCGAATAAAAACTTGCAAAAGTCGCCATTCATCAATCTACCATTGCATAATGGCCATGCACCACTATATCTTATCCGCAGAATGATCAGGCTGTCACATGCAATTTCAAAGACGATAGTCGATGAGTATGGGCCTAAGGAGTTCCTACGGCGGCTGTCTGATCCATTGTGGTTCCAAGCGTTTGGCTGCGTGCTTGGCTTTGACTGGCATTCATCCGGTCTCACCACTGTCGTCACAGGAGTCCTTAAGCAGGCGCTAAAGCCAGACACTCATGGAATCTCAATGGCTGGCGGCAAGGGCAAAAAGTCTACCACGGCCAAAGATGAAATCCCGCTGCTTGCCCAAAACCTTGGGCTGTCATCTGTAAAAATAGATTCGCTGCTGTACGCAAGCAGGATGGCTGCCAAGGTGGACAGCGCTGCTGTGCAGGATGGCTACTCGCTCTATCATCATGTCATATTTTTTGACGAACAAGGCGACTGGGCCGTGGTTCAGCAGGGCATGAATGCTGAGAACAGGATGGCGCGTAGATACCACTGGCTATCTGACGACGTGCAGGGTTTCGTCTGTCAGCCACATGCCGGTATCATCAGCGACTCCAGGGGATGTAATGTCCTTGACATGACTGCCGCTAAATCGCAAGAAAGCCAAAAAATCTGCGTCGATCTTGCATGCGGCAACACAGACAACCTGAAGTCATCAGTTTATCGGCTTGCTGCTAAGGACACACTTGATAAGTGGATTTGCGATGACGGCGCCACAATTGTAGACATTTCAGCCTATGAAATGCCAAGGCACCTCGATTGGAGCCTATTCAAACGAATCTACGATATCCAGCCACAGAATTACGAAGAGCTTTTATCGATTCAGCGAGCGGGCAGCTCAACTGTCAGAGCGCTATCGCTTATCGCTGAGCTAATATACGGGACACAGGCATCTTGGAACGACCCTGTAAAATACAGCTTTGCCCACGGAGGTAAGGATGGTGTACCGTATCCTATTGCAAGAAAGGTCTACGACGAGTCGATACGCTACCTTTACGGTGCTATTGAAGGGGCAGAGATACAAAGAGAGGAGCGTACAGACGCACTCAAAAAACTTGCAAGATTTTCAACCAAGATGTTTCCCGGAGAGTCAAATTAAAATAGCGCCGTCATTCCAAAGTTTTGCGTATGGCAAAGGTAATGGTCGGCAAGGCTTCTGACGTTGGCGAAGGCAAGATGACCCATGTCACTGCAGGCGGCAAGGAGATACTTATAGCAAACGTAGGAGGCCAGTACTACGCTACAGATAACATCTGCAATCACGCGGGCGCCGAGCTTCATGAAGGCGAGCTGAATGGAAAGGAGCTGATCTGCCCATGGCATAGCGCCAAGTGGGACGTCACTACCGGAAACTTGATCTGGTTCCCACAAAAGCTGCGGGAGCTTGGCAAGTACAAGGTGACGACTGAAAATGGCACAGTATATGTAGAGGTCTAGGTCACATTTGCGATTCTTTTTTTACGACTGCATCAGTTGGCTCCAGGGTATCCTTTCTGTAGGCCATATTGAGCCATGCGGGGATGTATTATTGTAGTAGCCGCCACCATTACGATGACCAATATAGACGTCGGCGGTAGATAGCATACTTCTATGTTGATATATCAAGACCTCTGCTACTTTCAACTCTCCTTTTTCCTTTGCCATCTTACTGTAGTACAACCTTAGTTTTTATTATCGGACGAAAATCCAATGATATATACAGTTGGAATTAGACGACTTCTTGTCTTCACTGCCACAATCAGTGATCAGAGGCGATGCTGTCTCACTTAGCGACAATGTTGTCAGGAAGATATTCAATTTTGCCAAGCTGAAAAAGAATGACATATTTTGCCACCTTGGCTGCGGGGAAGGCAACGCTGTCGCGATCGCGGCCAAAGAGTTTAGTATTAAGAAATCTGTAGGCATCGAGATTGACAGAACGATAGCTGACAAAGCGCGCAAACATATTGCCAGTATCAAGAATGCCTATATAATAAATACAGACATACTCAAGGCGGATATCTCTGACGCAACAGTACTACTATTCTGGTTCAGTGACCTTAACATAGTTGACGTAATGACAAAACGATTCAAAAAGGAGCTAAAGGATGGCGCAAGAGTGGTAACTATATGGGCACCCCTTAGCATGACACTTCCAGACAAAGTCGAGTTTCCATTTTTTATTAATAAAAAGCCCTTCAAGCGCGCAAGGTCTATACAGCAACAGATAAAGGCAATCTATGGAACTGAATGCATTGACTTTACTGCATCGTGGCTCCTTGCAGAGCGATACATTGATGCGCTTGAAGCGACGCCCAGCCAGTATAGACGGTTTGTCAATATGCTGCAGGCTATGGTGATATGGATAAACGCATGGAACATGGGAGTCACATGTGAAGACGAAGTTCCTCCCCCCGTGCAGAGTTACAGTGGCATACTAAAGACATTCTTTAACATAGATCTGTCAGGCATGATAAAGAAGTAGGTGTTATGGTTATCGTGGGATTCCATTAATATCTATACACAAGAGATTACTGTATTATTAACTGTCAGCAGTTTTGTTATTAACTAGTTAGATAACTGTCCAAATTGCTATCATCCTCTTCGTCATAATCGGGAACTTTCGGAACATGTAGAGTGGCTAAAGAGACTGATAGCAAGCAGAACGGCAGTGCGGCTGAAGGTATCATAAATGCCCCGACGGTTGGCTGCCATAGTTAAGATGCGATATTAAATTCTGAATGTTACTATTGCACTTGGCCTTCATGTCCTTCGATATCACCTAATTCTGATTCAATCCACAATAGTGCAGTCATATAGTGTCCGTGATAAAACTCTTCGTAGGATATCTTGTCTCCTCTAGCGGCTCTATCTTCGAGCTCCATAATCGTCTCAGCAAATTCCTCTGATCTTCCGTGCCTTGGAATTATCTCATTGGTAATTAGAATATTCACAAGTTCAGGTATAGTAGGATTCAGATCATTACGCATTTGTGAGTCAAGGTTCTTTTGTGAAATAACTCGAATTAATCTGTCTCTCAATTCTTCAGTGTTTTGACGCACCTGAGCATCTAGATTATCAATTGTCCAAAGCTTCGTCTTTGATCTGTCCGTAACAAAAGCTATTACACTTCTATTCACTTCTTTTTCGTCTACTCCGATAGAAGCAAATGCATCCGATATTGCCTTTTGTCGTCGTTGTTGAATTTGTTGCTTCGTAGTAATCACGTCAACGAGTTTCTCAAGTTCTTGATAACTTTTGTTAACTTTGTCGTTATGCCCCTTTGAATCTTGTTTGAATAGCGTGAATGCAAGATCTAATTGTGCCACACGTAGAATTAGAGCAACCAGATCTTGATTGTACTCTAATCTTTGTTCATCTGTCAGTTCCATAGTTGATAGGATCTTCCATATGCGCAACTGACAATCATCAGCTATTTTTGCCATCTCTGAAATGGAATCAATATTTTGAATTTCAGTACTAAACTCTCCAATAGATATCGGGAGGTTTGGTATAGCTTCCAGAGTCGGGCCTCTGAGCTTAAGATCCCTTCCATAATATTTTGTTAACCTATGGCATCTGTCACCCCTCAAATACTTGAAAATCGAATTCAAATCTATACCTTTCAAGATTATCAAAAACACCTAAACTAGAGAAGACAATAAATATTTCGAAGGTTTTATTTCATTTATTTATACCATTATCACCATCTACTTATATTAAATCTATAAGCGTGTTTATTAGATCATCAAATGATTGATTCGTTTGAGCTATCATGCCTGATAAAGAAATAGCTGTTGCTGTTATCGACCTGAGAGATACCGACAAGTGCGACTGCTGATAATTACAAAGACAATTTGATCTAATATTCCCATCTTTATCGCCGTCTTCTGCCTGTGTACATAAGCTACTTTTTGTAGAATCAATGCAACATTACCAGAGAGGTGTCTAGATGCTCATGTGTTTCTTGTGCGAGTCTAGTTAACAGTAAGATTTAACAAAAGTGACATATTCCGCGGTTATTTGAAGGAAATGAGACGGGCTTACTTCTTCAAAGCTTCCGCCCTGCCAAAATAGCCCCTCTTCACTATTGTTGTCAGCTTAATCGATATGGAATCTATTCATTCTATTAGGTATTCCGAACTGCAAAGATTGTGCTCGTGTGTCTTTTATTATTGCAAATACTTTTTTCTTTTTTGATTAGAACTGTTTCTGCATTAGATTAGATGATGCATTAGAGGTTACAACGAGTTTACATCAGAACAAAACAATTAGTCAATGAGATAACCATACAGGATTCTTTTAATAGCGCATCAATGAAGCTACGTTCGGGATGTGATGGATGCCAGAGTAAAAAGAGCAGTGCTTGACAAGATAAACGAAACAATATCAAGCGCGGATGAAATATCAAAGATCCTACAGAGCCTGCACCACATCCCTGTAGGAAGCCAGGAGGATTTTGCATTTGGCATCGCTGTGGGACGCATTTACAACTCCTTCCATTATCAGACAAGGCGGGCGCTAAAGCGCAATGCCACTGACGAGGAGTTTGTAGAATTTCTTGAGATTTTGGCTAAAAGAGCTAACTATATCAAAAAATCATTAAAGTAGCCCTAGACACGCATTAGCGCATGTCACGCCATCAAACAAGAATCCTGACAACCCTTTTAAGCTAGCAGATTTTCTTCATACAAAGCTTCTTTCTGTTATAGTTACCTCAAGTACTTTAGTCGACTAATGTATTAAGTCAAAATCTATGTTTGTAGAAAACAACCCAAAGATTATAACTACAAAGTTTATGATACAACTCGCAGAGA
>JALZFN010000147.1 GCA_030861545.1 Thermoproteota archaeon
TTAGAACACAAAACTGGTTTTAACACAGGTACGAAAACAAATAATGGATAAAATTCACACTAAAGAAGACAATTGCTATAGGAAATACAGCTATTGAGATCTAATTGCAAGAAAATATCGTCTTAACGCATCTGATCTTCCCTATATTTGATCTAATATGTAAGATCTGCACCTACCTGTAATGTTATAAGCAACCTTAGCGTATTATAAGTAGATAGAGGTAGTTTTTAGTGCAAAATAATTTTCCGATGATGGAATGGCATGTTGAACATATGGAAAAGACAGTTGTAAAGTACGTCACAGGTTTATCACCAAACGCGTCAGGATGGGAGCGAAGGAACCACAAGAAATATGGTCGTCTTACAATTATTTGTAGGCAGATAGAGTATGATATTCGGCATGGAGTTACCAATGAACAGGTTATCGCTATGTTCCAAAAGGTTCGTAATGACTCATCCTTTTCTAGCCTTCGAAAAGGCGATGGTTCAATGGAGAGATTGGAAAAAGTAGAGAAGCACTTTACGAAACCCAAAATGTCAATGCTCAATTGGTAATGACCAAATTTGCAAAAGCATTATCAACCCTGTTCAAAGAAATAACCTATCTCTAATTGCACGGGACGTGTTGCTGGATTTTAAGTCTTTGATTCTGTTTCTTATAGTCACTTCTGTCACCCCTGCCGTCTCTGCGAGGTCCTTTTGTGTCACAGCCTCATCATTTCTCAGGCACGATAGATAAAGAATCGTTGCTGCCAAACCCATTGGACGTTTCCCTGCGGATGCCTCCGTATTTACAAGATCTTTCATAACCTCTATCGCCATTCTCTTTGATTTTTCGCTTAGTTTAGCCTTGTTTGCGATCTTTGCGATGCACTTAACCGGGTCTATCACTGGCATTATCATTTCAAGCTGCTCGATTAGGATCCTGTAGTTGCGAGAAATAGCTTTGCGCCTGACATCGGTGATCTCGCCTACGTCCTTGAGCGATCTTACTGCGCCCATTTCCCTGCAGGCAATGTATATGGCTGCGGCCAGTATGGCAGAGGTCGACCTTCCCCTTACCAACCCTTTTGCAAGTGCTTTACGGTAGATGTATGCTGTCTTGTCAATCATAGCATCTGACAGGCCAAGCTTATCCCTCTGTCTGCCAAGTTCGCCAAAAGCCTGCATAAGATTCCTGTCAGTTGACGTGTGTGCCTGACTTCTAAAGTCGTATGTCCTCAACCTTTTCATTGTTGAGTGCATGGATGCATCTATGTTCTGACCGCGCGAATCTTTATTGTTGTTTCCGATAACTGTATTGAGTCCCATGTCGTGCTGCGCTAAGGACACGGGAGAACCTGTTCTTGCCCTGTTATTATTCTCAAACCCAAAGTTTCTCCATTCCGCGCGATTTTCGGTGGCCTTTTCTGAGAATACTAAGCCGCAATCGCTACATACCAGCTCGCCAGATTCCGGGTCTGCAATCGACCGGCCATTCTTACATGCTGAACATATCATTGAAACATGCATATACTATGCCGAATAATCCTTGTGATGGAAGACTAGTCATATTGTATACGCTCATGCATGCTATATAAATGGCAGTCAGCGATTTCAGCTAAACAGTGAAGAGTTTCCGTAACGTTTACCGTGAAGCAATTGCCCCATCGTTTGCCCCACAGTAAGGACACAGAGTGGAATTCTCAAATCTATCTCCCTTCTTTGAGTCCTTATTACTCGATTCTAAATGCTACCAAAATATCTGTTCGCATTCACATCTTCCACCAAACTTAGTTGTCCTGCCACATCTTGGACAGGTCGATGGCGGCTGCGGGTTTTCTTCTCCATCAAACATGTCTTGTCAGCCTATTTTCGGGAGCGCTTGGTATTAGTAATCCATTTAGCTGCCTAGCGCTTTCAACGAATTTAATCCCGTTGCTTGTGGTCCTGTACATCTCTTCCTCGGTGTCATGTGCCATAAGGCCATTTTGAATCAATAGTGGAAGATATTCTTTTAATTGCACATATGAAAGATATGCCCTATACATTATCTTGGGCTTGGTAGCGCCACCGTTAGCTGCCTCCAAAATATGAGAAGCAAGTTCTGTTCTACTTCTGTATTTCATTCTTATCAATCTATAACAGGCGTTGCGAGTATATATACAAGCCTGATAAAGTGTTGTACAACTGTGTATCTGTCGTCGATTATCAATATTGTGGCTCGTACAATCACATTGCAATAGCCAAAGCGGTAGCCATTAGGAATGCATATCTATTTTAGAATTATTACATCAATCATTAAATGCAGAGGTTTACAAGTCTTCCTGTACTGACGCAAAGGGTCTGGCACAATATTCTCTTTGCAGCTGCATGATGGACAGACAGAGGGCCCTTTTGCCTCAAATAAAGTTTATCATAGTTCGTATATTATATTCTGCTAGAATCTTCTGTGCCACATCATGCAGTCTTTTTAGTAAATTCTCTACGCTCAATGCCACAAATCACAACTGATGATATAGCATTTAGTTAAATACCCATGCTGCGTATGTAAGATATTGAGAAAATTTAGTAAAAGTCAGACACCTGGCAGATGTGAATGTATCTGTCATGGCAGACCGAACACCGATTACTGTGGATATTGTTCGCCTTCGCACAACAGAACTAGCAGAAGGTACTGAGACGCCTTTTTCAGAGTTAAGGGTCATAAGAAATATGAGTGAAGATGCCACAACGCAAGAGCAAAGTTTTCGTATCGTGTATGCAGCAGAGCTGAAGAAAAAGCGCGATAATGAACTGCATGACGAAA
>JALZFN010000154.1 GCA_030861545.1 Thermoproteota archaeon
CGGCAGTATAGGCGGATATGCCTTTGGTAAGGTAAGGAAGAAAGAATTACTAAATAAAGAGGGAATATCCTTTATTGGCGACAATGCAGCAGACTTTGCAAAATGCAGGATTGCGCTTAAATCCTGCTAGTGAGACTTGGCTTCTTTTACTAGCTCGCGCAGATGTGCTAGTGACCTTACTTGACCACCATTGACCTTCTTGTACAGCTGCCAATATACATCGTTGGTGATATCCTTCCTTTCTTTAATCACTTTTAAATGATAACGCATAGACCTTGTCCTAATCACGTAGACCTCTTTCTTCCCAACCCTTGCAGTCTTTTTACCCTTCTTTGATCCAGGGCCCTTCCCATGAACTTTCCAGACTGAGCGCTTTTCCATAGCTCTTCCCCTTGAGCTTCCCTTCGGCTGTACTGTCCATATCGCGCCGCTCTTGACTAGCAAGCGTATATTCTCTCTAGTAATTGAGTCAGCGATATCTTCGAGCCTGTCTGGCTCAAAGCGAACTCTGTTAACTCCCACACTGAGAATCCTTGCCACGAGTTCGCGCTTTTTTGCAATATTGACTACCATTTTACTCTTTTATCTTCTCCTTTTCTTCTTGCTTCTTTGGTATAAGCTTACCAGAATTGAGCACCTTAATGCCAAGCTCTGCTGCCTTGTTAATTATTTCGATCCTCTTTTTCTTCCCGACAGTATGGCCAATCCTTGCTGCATCCTTTTTCGGGTCAAGCATAGCAAGCTCGGCAGTGTTATGAATGACGTTATCAGTATATCCCGATGGGTGCAGACCTCTTGCTGCTCGTGGTCCCCTGTAACCGATCTTGACAATGGCCGGCATCCCTGACTTTTGCTTCCTCATCTTATTGTCCTTGCCCCTAGGCTTTCTCCAGTTCTCGGCAAGCCTATCGTATCTCCAACTCTCCTGTCTTACGAACTTGGGTCTTCTTTTTGCAACTTTTTCCCTGGCCGTAAGTAATTCCTCGTTAATCACCATACCGTTACCCACAAGACTTCCAGATTACAATAAATATGTTACTCGTTCTCCTATTTTGATTACAAGGAAGAAAAAGAATGAGATGATGATATAGGAGATGAAATGATCCTTGTACGTTGGACCGGTGAAAAGCGAGACAGATTTCCTCTGCCTGCTAGTTCTTGCAAGCCGGCTGCTGCGCGGCCTCTCCTTTTTGCATGGGTTTTAACTTGTCTTATCCGGCGGTAATGTTTCCACATTGCGAAGTGCTTGACTAGTACTTGCGGAAAGCTCCCAAGAGTTTCAGGTTTGCCAGATCTCAGGCATCTTACCATCGGCATTTGCTGTGATGCTTGTCTATTCAGTGCAGCCTCTTACCTCAAGCTATACATCTCAGACTGTAGGGATGAATGCTTGATGAAAGTATATCATATCTTTGTTATAGGATTTGTGGAGAGGAGGGAAAGATATGCTCAATGTTAATAAGGAAAGATATACTAATATTAATAATATTACGGGATTAACGAGGACTACAAAAGAAGATGATCGTGGTGGATAATACGTGGCAGAACCAAAAGCGAGCAAGAATGAGACAAATGGCGATCGTTCAATGCACATGCCAGAGGAGCTTATGGACTTTATCCAGCGCGATACATACTCGCTCCTTATCAAGGGCCTTGCCGGCACCGGCAAGACCACGCTTGCACTTACAATCTTGAAGACACTCGGAAGCAAGAACAACTTTTTTTATATCTCGACTAGGATATCCCCGAAGCAACTCTTCCAATATTACCCCTGGCTGAACGATTTTATTAAGGGATCCAAACCTAGGAGCACAAACGTGGCGTCTGATCATGAAGTCATGCCAAGTTTTGAGGACGCGAGGCTAGATGAACCAGAGTCGCTCTTTGAGCGCATTACAAACCAACTTATGGACATCAAGTCTCCAATAATCATAATCGACAGCTGGGACGCAATTGCATCTTTTATGGACAGGGAGGCTCGCCTCAACAACGAGAGGGTACTTCAGACGTGGAGGGAAAGGGCAGGCGCTAAGCTCATATTCATAAGTGAGCATCCTGCAGATACCACGCTTGATTTTCTCGTGGACGGCACAGTAGAGCTAAAGCAGAACTACTACAACAATGTACAAGTGAGGCAAATATTTCTGCTGAAGCTGCGTGGCATTCGGATAAACCGGCCATCTTATATCTATACGCTTGAAAACAGCGTGTTCCATAGTTTTGCACCCTTTCGACCAATCAAGTTTCAGCCAGGCAAGAGGATTGCTGCTGACACAGAACTTTCAAAAGGCGATCATATTCTAAGCGGATTCCCAGTCTTAGACGCGGCACTTGGCAGCGGCTTTCCAAAGAAGGGTCTGGTTCTGCTTGAGCTAGACTCATACATGAACATGATAATTGCAGCGGCATTTTTAGAAAGGATTGTGTCAAACTTTGTTTCAAATGACAATCTTGTGCTTCTTCAGCCTTTTGACTGGATCGATCTGTCGACAATAGCGGGATTCTTTGAGCCGTCTATGCCTGCAGGCAAAAGGAGCTTTTTTAAGGTCTTGCGGACAGGTAAAGCAAGCAAGATTTCGAATAACATAATATCGCTGGATAAAAGTCAGGGCTTTGATCCACTGCTGGCAACCGTTCACAAGATGAAGCAAAAGCACCCTGACAAACTTATTCTTAACATAATGTGGACAGACGTTATGCAAAGGCTCTACGGAGCAAAGAGATGGAGAAGTGGGATGAAGAGCATACTCTCCAACATGAGGACCAATGCAGACCTTTCCATAGTAGTGATCCGCTATTCACAAGGAGACATACTCGAGCTCCTCTCTGAAGTTTCAGATGTACGCCTGCGGTTTGTAATGATAAATGACACGCTATTTCTGCAGTCTCTTGTCCCATCATCTGCTCTATACTCTCTAGTATTTAATGAGAGGTCGGAGCTTAGCTTAGATGCAGTCGTATGATCAGGTGCTCAGGTGGTAGTACTCCTCAGCCAAATTTTCTTCAATGCCCACAGGCAAGAGTTCCTTCATCTGATCATAATAGGAGAGAAACTTGCTTCCTTTTGGTGTTATCCTATAGAGTGTCTTGTCTCCATTGTTCACTTCGAGCACAAGGCCACTTTTGATAAGAGAATCAAGATACAGCTTGCACTGGTCGTTGCTTAGCATAGCTTTATACATTATCTTGGTGCGGGTTTCTTCCTTGTTAACTGACTTTAAGATGGCGGCTATGACCTCGTAACGACTGCGGTTCTTCATTTAAGCGGATTCACTACACACACATTTCATATAATCACTTCCACTATTTGTATAATAATAAGATAATGAAGTAATAATACATTCTTAGGATTACAGTTAGCAAAGCCAAACCTCCTCTAGATAGAATAAAACTTTGAAATTTCAATAACTTAAGCAAGCGATGGTGGAGGAGCTTTAGTAAACAGCGCGGCAAGCTGCTTGTAATGAGCAATGAACTTTTTACCCAGGTCCGTCGTCTTGTATATGTAGCGCTTTGAACTGGGTCTTTCCTGCAGCATCTCAAGCATTCCGCTGTCAAGCAGAAATTCAAGATACTGGTTTATTTGTTTGGAGTTCAAATTGCAACGATACATAACATGGGTCTTCCTAGCCCCATTTTCACACATTAATAGGATGAACTCTATTATCTCTAGCCATCCCCTGTTACTCCATCCTGCAGCATTTAATGGCAACTTAGTACAGAAACTCAAATCCTATTGGATTTAATGTTAAACATACTTTTTAATCCAAGAAGAAGCTAGAAGATTTTTTTAAGTCTGCTAGGCAAGCATTGACAAGCTGGCATTAGTTTCAAGAAGGCAGTTGCGCCATGTTTGCTCGGTTCTAGTCATGCCAAATTTTACCGTATGGTTCAAAGGAAGGCAATAGGTTGATTACTCTTTAGGGCTTTTCTGCAGTGGTTATCTGTTGCCGGATCCTGCACATATATTCTCTTAGTACGAGAACATTTGTAATGTTCTGAACCTATATCGGCGTGGTAATCTTCTCGGCCCTGACAAGAGATATCTCCTTTTTTTAAGGATAGGATCGATGTTCTGACCTGACTTTTATACAAGATATTTAACTGCCATGCCAGCTGAGTATCCTGTTGCAGCTGGCTGAGTCCGCAGCAAATGCTAATGCTTTTGACTTCATCAAGAAGATCGAGAAGGCAGCCGATACGCTGCATGCAGGAAGACAAAGGAAAAGGATCGCGGGTGGCAGAGTAAATGGCGGACTAGTGGAGATCTATGATTTAGAAGATCTCGTAGTAGTAAGCGACCTGCATGGCGATTCAAAGTCACTATTCCAGATCCTTTCTGAAATAGATTACGAGCAATTTCTATCAAACCAGATGAACAAACTTGTATTTCTTGGAGACTACATCGATAGGGGAAGCGACTCTATCAGTACAATGTATTCAGTATGCCATTTGAAA